>NZ_JBSFUY010000003.1:41878-135149 GCF_053592055.1 Streptomyces sp. NPDC002817 | reverse complement strand
TGCAGGGGCGGGTCCCACCGCTCTGAGCCGGCCTGGACCTCAGGGGCGGGTCCCATCGCTCCGAGCCGACCTGGACCGCAAAGGCGAATCACGACCGCTCCAAGCCGGCCTCGGCCCTTACCGGCAGAGCTCCACCCTTCAGAGCAGGCTTCGACCGCCCCGAGCCGACGTTCACCGCGCCGGGTGGCCCTCCACCGTTCCGGGCAGGGCAGGGCCATGCCCGCGGGTCACCGCCGGTAATGCGTCTCGATCGGGTCCCGTGCCTCGTCGAAGAGTGCCGGGCCGTGCTGTTCGACCGTCGGCCAGGCGCCAGAGGCCGGGTTGAGTTCGATGAGCTGCTCGGTGGAGAGGGCGTAGACGACGCGGCCGAGTCCGGAGCGGGCGATGCCGCCGGTGCACATGCCGCAGGGCTGGCAGCTGGTGTAGAGGGTGGTGCGGGCGGCGGTGTCGGGGGCGAGTTCGCGGGCGGCCCAGCGGGCGAGCTTCAGTTCGGGGTGGGCGCTGATGTCGTTGTCGCGGAGGACCGTGTTGTGGGCCTCGACGAGGATCTCGCCGTCAGGGCCGGCCAGCAGGGAGCCGTAGGGGGCGTCGCCGAGGGTGACGGCGTGGGCCGCGAGGGCGATCGCGCGGCGCAGGAGGTGCTCGTCGGCGGTGCTGATCATGGGCGGGTCCTCCAGTGGGTGGCCACGGCGGTGAGATCCTGCCAGGCCGTGTGCGGGCGGCGGGTCTCCTCCGGGTCCCCGTGGTAGGGGTCGAGCAGGACGGTGGAGGCGCCGAGCAGTCGGAGCTGGTCGAGGTCGTCGAGGATCTGGTCGAGGGTGCCGACGCCTGCGGGGCGTTCGGGGTCGTCGACCGGTGTCGTCGTCAGACGCAGGGCGATGCGAGGGGCGAAGCCCGGCAGGGAGTGGTGGGTCACGGTGGAGCGCAGCCAGGAGATCGTGCCTCGCAGGGGGTGCCAGGCGTCGCCGAAGCCGATGGCGCGTCGGATCGCCGCGTCGCTGTTGCCGCCGACCCAGAGGGGGACGGCGGTGGCGGGGCCGTCCGAGCGCCAGGCGTCGCGCAGGGCGGTGAGGTGCTCGTCGGCCAGTCTGCCGCGCGCGGTGAAGGGCACGCCGAGCGCCTCGTACTCCTGACGGGCCCAGCCGACGCCCACGCCGAGCACCAGGCGGCCGTCGCTGAGCTGTTGGAGGTTGGTGGCCATACGGGCCACCAGGAGCGGATGCCGGTAGGGGAGGACGAGGACGGTGGTGCCCAGGCGCAGGGTGGTGGTGATGCCGGCGAGCCAGGAGAGCGTGGTGAAGGGTTCGTAGAACGGTTCCGGGTAGCGCTCGGCCACGTCCGGGGTGACCGTCACATGGTCCGAGACCATGAGGAGGTCGAAGCCGAGCCCTTCCACGACGCGGGCCCATTCGCGCAGGACGCCCGGGTCGGTGCCGGGGCCGAAGTTCGGTACGTTGACGCCCAGTTGCATGGTTCGAGGCTATAGCGGTGATCATGGGCAACGGAACAGACTTCTCCTGGTGATCGGGGCGTGCTCCCGTGAATCTGCCGGTAGATTCACGACATGGCCGTGAATCTCGATGAGGTCGACTGGGCGATCATCCGGCAGTTGCAGCAGGAGGCGCGTCTGTCCCTGAGCGAACTGGGGCGGCGGGTGAACCTCAGCCCGTCGGCCACCACGGAGCGGGTGCGGCAGCTGGAGGCGCAGGGCGTCATCACCGGTTACCGGGCGGTGGTGGACCTGGCGAAGGTCGGCTATCCCGTGCTGGCCCTCGTCCGGCTGAAGTACCCGGGCAACCGGCACCAGCCGTTGCGCCAACTCTTCGCCGAGCGGCGGGAGATCCTCGAGTGCCTGCGCACCACCGGCGACGACTGCTACACCTTGAAGGTCGCCGCGACCTCCATGGGGCACCTGGAGACCCTCATGGACGAACTGGCGGGCCTGGGCAGCACGACCACGAGCGTCGTCTACAGCCAGACCCTGCCCTTCCGTGGCCCCGACCGGCCCTGAGACCGGCAGTGCGGTCTCTCCGATAGCTGCACAGCACTGTGAACGCAACGTGACGTGATCGATCACCGCTGCCTAGTGACATACCGCGTGGTATGTGAGCAGAATCAGCCCAACCTTTACCACCGCGTAGGCAATGTCGCCCCGGGAGGACGCCGTGCTGAGCACGATGCAGGACGTACCGCTGCTGATCTCGAGGATCCTGGCCCACGGGTCCACGATCCACGGCACATCGCAGGTGACCACCTGGACCGGTGAGGGCGAGCCGCACCGGCGTTCCTTCGCCGACATCGGCGCCCGTACGGCCCAGCTGGCGCACGCGCTGCGCGAGGACCTCGGCGTCGCGGACGACGAGCGGGTCGCGACCCTGATGTGGAACAACTCCGAGCACGTCGAGGCCTACTTCGCGATCCCGTCCATGGGTGCGGTCCTGCACACGCTGAACCTCCGGCTCCCGGCCGAGCAGCTGGCGTGGATCGTCAACCACGCGGCCGACCGGGTCGTGATCGCCAACGGTTCGCTGCTGCCGCTGCTCGTCCCGCTGCTGCCGCACCTCAAGACCGTCGAGCACGTGGTGGTGTCGGGCCCGGGCGACCGCTCCGGTCTCGCGGCTGCCGACGTCCAGGTGCACGAGTACGAGGACCTGATCGCCGGGAAGCCGACGGCGTACGACTGGCCCGAGCTGGACGAGCGCCAGGCCGCCGCGATGTGCTACACGTCCGGCACGACGGGCGATCCCAAGGGCGTGGTGTACAGCCACCGTTCGATCTATCTGCACTCCATGCAGGTCAACATGGCGCAGTCGATGGGCCTGACCGACCAGGACACCTCGCTGGTGGTGGTGCCGCAGTTCCACGTCAACGCCTGGGGCCTGCCGCACGCGACGTTCATGACCGGCGTCAACATGCTGATGCCGGACCGCTTCCTGCAGCCCGCGCCGCTCGCCGAGATGATCGAGGGCGAGAAGCCGACCCACGCGGCAGCCGTCCCCACCATCTGGCAGGGCCTGCTCGCCGAACTGACCGCCAAGCCGCGGGACGTCTCCTCCCTCGGTCAGGTCACCATCGGCGGTTCCGCCTGTCCGCCCTCCCTCATGGAGGCCTTCGACAAGCTGGGTATGCGGGTCTGCCACGCCTGGGGAATGACGGAGACCTCCCCGCTCGGCACCATCGCCCGTCCGCCGGCCCATGTGGTGGGCACCGAGGAGGAGTTCGCGTACCGCCTCACCCAGGGCCGTTTCCCGACGAGCGTCGAGGCCCGCCTCACCGGCCCCGGCGGCGAGCGGCTGCCCTGGGACGGCGAGTCCGCGGGCGAGCTGGAGGTCCGCGGCCCGTGGATCGCCGGCGCGTACTACAACGGCCCGGACGCCGAATCGCTGCGCCCCGCCGACAAGTTCAGCGAGGACGGCTGGCTGAAGACCGGCGACGTCGGCACGATCTCCGCCGACGGCTTCCTCACCCTCACCGACCGCGCCAAGGACGTCATCAAGTCCGGCGGCGAGTGGATCTCCTCGGTGGAGCTGGAGAACGCCCTGATGTCCCACCCCGACGTCACCGAGGCCGCCGTCGTCGCCGTCCCCGACGACAAGTGGGGCGAGCGCCCGCTGGCCACGGTCGTCCTCCGCGAGGGTTCCACCGCCGACTTCGAGTCCCTGCGCACCTTCCTCGCCGAGGAGGGCCACATCGCCAAGTGGCAGCTCCCTGAGCGCTGGACGATCATCGAGTCGGTGCCGAAGACGAGCGTGGGCAAGTTCGACAAGAAGGTGCTGCGCAAGCAGTACGCCGAGGGCGCGCTGGCCATCACCAAGCTCTGACACAAGCTCGGGCACACACGAGATGCCGGGCAGGGAATCGACATCCCTGCCCGGCATCGTCGTACGACCGCCGCGGTCGCCGTCGCAGCAGCAGCGCCGTCACCGTCGTAGGAACAGCGCCATCACCGTCGTACGGCAGTCGCCCCCCACCCCAGCGTCAGCCACACGCCCGCCACCGCGACCACTCCACCCCACCCGAAGTGGGTGAAGGCGAGGCCTGCCAGGGCCGAGGCGAGGGCGCCGCCGGCGAAGCCGGAGACGACGTAGGCGCTGTTGGCGGTGGCCGGGGTGGAGGTGGTGGTGAGGGCGAGGGTCTGGTTGGCGATGTGCGCGGCGACCAGGGCGGCGTGGATGGCGATCGCGGCGACGAAGAGTGCCACCAGGACATGGCCGCCGAGCCAGAAGAGCGGGACGGACGCGGCGGCGAGCACATACGCGGTGCGCACCACCTTCGCGGCGCCGAAGCGGTCGACCAGGCCGCCGGCCAGCGGGGCCACCACGCTCGCGGACAGGCCGAAGAGGCCGAAGAGACCGGCGGTGGCGGTCGAGAGGTCGTAGGGCTCGCCGGTCAGCAGCAGCGCGAGCGAGGTCCACAGGGCGCTCCAGGCGCCGTACATCCCGGCCTGCCGTACGCACGCGCGCCACAGGTCGGGCGAGCGGCGCACCAGGCCCGGCATCGAGGCGAGGCCGGAGAAGAGTCCGCCGCTCCCCTTCGGGGTCCCCGCGCGTGAGGGCAGGACGGACGCCGTCAGCAGCCCCAGGATCGCGGTGAGGACCGCCGCACCGGCGAACACCGGGCGCCAGCCGAAGGCGTCGCCGGCCAGACCGCCGAGGACGCGGGCCGCGACGATGCCGGTGAACAGGCCCGCGATGACGGCGGCTACATGGCGGGCGCGGCGGTCGGCGGGGGCGCGTTCGGCGACCAGGGGGACCAGGAGCTGGGGGACGACCGTCGCGGCGGAGGCGACGAAGACCGCGGCGGCGAGGGCGGTCGTGCCGGGGGCCGCGGCGGCGACGGCCAGGGCCGCGGTGGTGGCCAGGGTGAGGCCCGCGACCAGGCGGCGCCGGTTGACGCGGTCGCCGAGCGGGGCGAAGAAGAGCAGGCCGGCGGCGTAGCCGAACTGGGCGACCGAGGCGATCCAGGCGATGGCCGAGGGGGCCGAGCCGAAGTCGTGCGCGATGAGGGGGAGCAGCGGGGCGGCGAGGTAGATGTTGGCGGCCGTGACCGCGGTGCACAGGGCGATGAGGACGAGGAAGAGACGGGCGCGGGTGGGCTCCCGGGTGGGGGTCCGGGCGACCGTTCCGGTGGTGATCGTCGACGACGACATGGGCGGCGGGGCTCCTTCGAGGGCCGGCGTGAGGGCGAGGGCGAGGGCCGGGGTCGACTCTCGGCAACCAACCAGTTGGTTGGCTGGAGGAACACCCTGCACCTCCCTCGAATTCCCTGTCAACCAAACGGTTGGTTACTTTCCCCGTTACCCTGGATCCCATGGCAGTGAGAGACCCCGAGGCGACCCGGGCCCGGATCTTCGACGCGGCGGTCGCCGAGTTCGCCCGCCACGGCATCGCCGGCGCCCGTATCGACCGCATCGCCCGCGAGGCCAAGGCCAACAAGCAGCTGATCTACGCCTACTTCGGCAACAAGGCGGAGCTGTTCTCCCGGGTCCTGGAGAAGGCGATGCTCGATCTGGCCGTCGCCGTCCCGGTCGACGCGGACGACATCGAGGGCTGGGTCGACGGCGTCATGGACTACCACGTCGCCCACCCCGAGGTGCTGCGCCTGCTCTTCTGGGAGGGCCTGGAGTACGGCCTGACCGAGCTGCCCGACGAGGCCGAGCGCCAGGAGCACTACCGGGAGAAGGTCGCCGCCGTCCAGGACGGCCAGGACCGGGGTGTCGTCTCCGACGCGATCCCCGCCCGCGACCTCCTCTTCCTCCTCATCGCCCTGGCCAACTGGGCCGCCGTCGTCCCGCAGATGCGGCGCATCGTGGTCGGCGGCGACGAGGACGACCGGGAGCGGCTGCGGGCGTCGGTGCGGGAGGCCGCGCGGAGGTTGGTGGCGAAGTAGGGGTGGGCGAGGCGCGGCGGTTCACTGCGCGGCTCGGCAGGCGGACGGCGTCGTGCCGCACTGAGGCCCACCGTCCGAGCCGGTACGCCTGACCCTGTGTGCCCCGGCCCTCGCGCCTAGTTCGTCCCGATCCGCGCCAGCAGATCCACGATCCGCTCCTGCACCTCACCACTGGTGGACCGCTCCGCCAGGAACAGCACCGTCTCGCCGGACGCCAGCCGCGGCAGGTCCGCCTGGTCGACGGCGGCGGTGTAGACGACGAGCGGCGTGCGGTTGAGCTGCCCGTTCGCGCGCAGCCAGTCGACGATGCCGGCCTGGCGACGGTGCACCTGGTGCAGATCCATCACGACCAGGTTCGGCCGGAACTGCCCCGCCAGCGTCACCGCGTCCGCGTCGCTCGCGGCCCGCGCCACCTGCATCCCGCGCCGCTCCAGCGTCGCGGTCAGCGCCAGCGCGATCTCCGCGTGCTCCTCGATCAGCAACACGCGCGGCGGGTGCTGCTCGCTGTCGCGCGGTGCCAGTGCCTTCAGGAGTACGGCGGGATCGGCACCGTACGCCGCCTCGCGCGTCGCCTGTCCGAGTCCCGCGGTCACCATCACCGGCACCGAGGCGGCCACCGCGGCCTGCCGCAGCGACTGCAGTGCGGTCCGGGTGATCGGACCGGTCAGCGGGTCCACGAACAGCGCGGCCGGGAACGCGGCGATCTGCGCGTCGACCTCCTCGCGCGAGTGCACGATGACGGGCCGGTAGCCGCGGTCGCTGAGCGCCTGCTGCGTGGTGACGTCCGGCGCGGGCCACACCAGCAGCCGGCGCGGGTTGTCCAGCGGCTCCGGGGGCAGTTCGTCGTCCATGGGCTGCGGCCGCGGGGTGTTCGCGATCTCGACGGCCCCACCGGGACCGTCCAGCGGCTCGGGACCCTCGGCGGCGTTCTCGTCCGGTGCGCCTATGGCGTACGACCGTCCGGTGCCCTCGGTCATCTGCGCCAGCCGGGACTGTCCGGCCATCGAGGGCTGGGACTGCGCGGGCGCCTGCCCGGCCAACGACGGCTGGGGCTGCGCCGGGGTCTGCTCGGCCGTCGGATGCGGGCGCCCGGCGGCCGGGTCGGGCGGCGTGCCGAGCTTGCGGCGGCGGCCGGAACCCCCGGGCTGATGCGGCGCGGGCGTCGCCGTCGGCTGCTGGACCTGGGCCGCCTGGCGGGTGAACGGCACGCCCTGCCCCAGCGTCCGCACGCTGATCGCCCGCCCCTGCGTCGAGTTCGGGTCGACGGGCGCCGCGGCCTCCGCGGGCAGTGGCTGCGCCGGGCGGGCCTGCGCGGCCGTCTCGGGGGGCGGCGTGGTGCCGGGGGCCGGGGTGCCGGCGGACGGCACGGGCCGCGCGGCGTTCGCCGGTACGGCGTTGTCGTCGACGGGCCACGGCTGGGGAGCCGGGGCGCCCTGGGGTGCCTGACCGGGAGCGGCCTCGGCGGGGAGCGGCTGACCGGCGAGGGTGTGTCCGGAGGGTGCCTGGGCGGGCAGCGCGGTCTGACCGGTGGTGTTCTGCGCGGGCACGGCGGCGGGCCGGGCGGCCTGGGCGGGGACCGGCTGAGCGGTCTGCTGCCCGGCGGTCGCCTGCGGTGCCAGAACCCCCTGCTGCTGCGCCGGAACCCCCTGCGCGGGTGTCCCACCGGCCTCCGCGGGTGCGCCCACGGCCCGTCGGCGCCGGCCCGTGGGCGCGGACGCGGGGTGCGGCTGCGGCGGGGTGTGGTCGCCGGACTGGTCGTGCGGCACGGCGTCGTGCCGGCCGTCGTCGACGAGCCCGGCGGCGGGAACGGCCTGCCCCGGGACATGGACGGCGACCTGAGCGCCCGGCACCTGCGCGGGAACGGCGGCCGCACCGGGCGCCTGCCCGGGAAGACCGGCCTGGACCGGAACCTGTGCGGGCACGGCGATCTGACCCGGCAACTGCCCGGGAACGGCGCCCTGGACACCGGGCGCCTGCATGGGCACACCACCCTGGCCCTGCCCCGGAACGTGCGCCTGCGCGACCGCCGGCTGTTGCGCGCCGCCCGGCCCGTCCGGAGTGGCCTCGGACCGGTCCGCGTCCGCAGGCGGCAGGGCGAACACCGCGCGGGGCGCGGCTTCCTGCGCGGCGGCCCGCTCGTTCGCGGCGGCCAGGGCGCGGCGCCGACGTCCGGTCGGCTGCGTCCCGCCGCCCTCCGCGGGCTCGGGGGACGCGACCGCGGGCAGCGCCGGCGGCAGCGCGTGCTGCTCACCGGAGTCCTGTCGAGCACGGAGACCCTCCGCAGGCGCGGGCACACCCTGCGGCGGCACGGTCCCGCCCAGACCGCTCCCCACGGCCGCGGTCCCCGCGGCGTACTCGGCGGCCGTGACGACGGCACCCTCGGACACGCCCGCGTCGGCCCCGTCGGCCACGTCCTCACCGGCGACCTCGGCCGGCCTGCCGCGCCGCCGCCCGGTACCACCGGACCCGGACTCCACGCCGGAGGCCAGCGCCGGAAGGGCCGGAGCCTCCTCCGTACGCCTTCTGCGACGCCCGGTGGGCGTGCCCTCGGAGCCGTCGGAGTCGGGGTCCGCGCCGTTGCCGGAAGCCTCCGGCGCATCGCTCTCCAGGAACGCGTCGACGGACGACCGCCGCGCCCGGCGCCGCCCGCCCCCGCCATCGGTCCCGGCAGGCGGCTCGATCGCAGCCGGACCGGCCGCCGCGACGGCACCCGCCCCACCGCCGATGGGCACTTCGAGGACGTAGGCGCTCCCGCTCATCCCCGGCACTTCATGGGTCTGGAGCACACCACCGTGGGCGCGCACGATCCCGCGCACGATCGGCTCGTGCACCGGGTCTCCCCCGGCGTACGGTCCGCGCACCTCGATGCGTACGACCTCGCCGCGCTGTGCCGCCGCCACGACGACGGTGTTGTCCATGTACCCGCCCGCCGACACGGGCGAGTTACCGGTCGCGTCGACGCCGGCGACGTCCGCGACGAGGTGGGCGAGGGCCCGGGCGAGGAGCTGCGGGTCGACCTCGGCCTCGATGGGCGGGGCGTGCACGGCGAACTGCACGCGCCCCGGCCCGATGAGCTCCACGGCCCCGTCGACGCCCGCCGCGACGACGGCGTCGAGCATCACTTTCGTCCGTGTGATGCCGTCGGTGCCGGTCTCGAGACGCTGGTAGGCGAGGACGTTGTCGATGAGCTGGGTGATCCGCGAGTACCCCGCGGACAGGTGGTGCAGCACCTGGTTGGCCTCGGGCCACAGCTGCCCGGCGTCGTCCGCGGCCAGCGCCGCCAGCTCGCGGCGCAGTTCGTCGAGGGGCCCGCGCAGAGAGGCCCCGAGCAGGGTGAGGAGCTGTTCATGCCGCCCGGCGAGCGCCTCGTACCGGTCCTTCTCCCGCTCCCCGAGGGAGGCGTACCGCTCCTCGCCCGCGGCGAGTTCCTCCTCGTGCTGCTCCTGGAGCTCCTCGACCTCGGCGATGTGCTTCTGGCGCAGCGCGGTCAGCTCGGAGGCGTGCTCCTCGGTGAGCCGCTCCAGTTCCTGCGCGTGCCGCTGATCGGCGGCGTCCTTCTCCTCGGCGAGCTGGTCGTAGGGCCGCCGGTCGGTGAAGGTCATGACAGCCCCGACGAGCTGGTCACCGTCCCGCACCGGCGCGGTCGTCAGGTCGACGGAGACCTTGTCGCCCTTCTTCGACCACACCACCTGCCCGCGCACCCGGTGCTTGCGCCCGGAGCGCAGGGTGTCGGCGAGCGGGGACTCCTCGTACGGGAACGGTGTGCCGTCCGCGCGGGAGTGCAGCATGAGTTCGTGCAGCTCGCGGCCGCCGAGGTCGCTGGCCCGGTAGCCCAGTATCTGAGCGGCGGCCGGGTTGACGAGCACGATCCGCCCGTCGGTGTCGGTGCCGACGACCCCCTCGGACGCGGCCCGAAGGATCATCTCGGTCTGCCGCTGCGAACGCGCCAGCTCGGCCTCGGTGTCGACGGTCCCGGTGAGGTCCCGTACGACGAGCATCAGCAGCTCGTCGCTGCCGTAGCCGTAGTTGTCGTAGGCCTGCTGGCCGTTCTCGAGATTGGCGCTGGTCACCTCGACCGGGAACTCGGCCCCGTCGGTCCGGCGCGCGATCATCCGCGTCGGCTTGGTCTGCCCCCGCGGATCCATGTGGTCCGGTCGCCGCATCGACCCCGGGATCAGCTTGGAGTCGAACTCGGGCAGCAGATCGAGCAGCCCGCGCCCGACCAGAGCCGTACCCGGCGCCTCGAAGGCCTCGAGGGCGATGGTGTTGGCGTTCACGACGGTCCCGTTGGCGTTGACCAGGACCAACGCGTCGGGCAGCGCGTCGAGTATGGCTGCGAGGCGAGCAGCGCCTCGGGATGGCCTGCTGCTCACGAGACGCTTCCTCCCTGTTACCGCACCTTGCCGACCGCTCGGGCCATCTTGCCAACCGGCCCGCGACGTGTCACGCGAGGGAGTCTAAGGGCACCGGTTGTGCCGGGGGCCCCGGATGAGAGGGAGGTCGCACGACGAAGTGACGTAGAACGTGTGACCGCACGCGCGACCACCTGCTTCTCCTTCGCGAGACCTCCGCGGGACTTTCGCAGGACATTTGGGGACGCCCTGTTTCCGCCATGAAATGCCTGTGCGAGGTACTTCCCGCCTACCGGCCCATGTCGGGCAGCACGGGAACGAGCCGGTCCCAACGGCCGATCTGGCACCCGTCGCTCCGGTCGTACCGCGCGTCGACGGGCCGTCCGGCCCAGGTCCCGGTGACATGCGCGGTGGCCGGCCCGCCGTACTGCATGGTGCACAGGCTCCGCTCCGGTACGGGGGCGAAGGTGTCCTTGCCCCAGCGCGTACCGCGGTCGAGCGCGGCGCACGCGCTGCCGGCGTCGGGGTGGGTACCGCCGCCGGGATGGCAGTACAGCTCGAAGGTCCCGTCCTTGGCGCCGCCCGCGTTCCGCACGGTGACGGTGAGGTGGTCGCCGACACGGTCGTCGTCGCGGGCGGGCGGAGGCATGAGGGTGTGGGCGGAGGCGGGTACGGCGGTGACGGAACCGGCGGCGACGAGAGTGGAGGCGCCGAGGACGAGGAGCCGGGCGAGCCGGGCGGACTGGAGCATGACCTGACTAACGCGCCCCGCCCCGACCGGTTGCGCCACCCCTCTCGCACCGTCGGTAGGGCTTTGCCCTGCGGCCCGCCTGCCTAGTACCGTGGGAGGCGATTGGTGACACCGCGCTCGACTGTGTCATCATCTGGACGCACCACTCGCGCTCGCGCGGTTGGGGTGTGCTGGAGGCGTCGCCTAGTCCGGTCTATGGCGCCGCACTGCTAATGCGGTTTGGGACTTAAATCCCATCGAGGGTTCAAATCCCTCCGCCTCCGCGCTTGATCACGAAGCCCCGGTCTTTCGGCCGGGGCTTCGTCGTTGCCGCCAAGGCCTTCTCAGACCGTTTCCGCAGCTCACAATGGGTACGGCAAACGGATTTCACATGGCGGCGGCAGTCATGTAATGTTCTTCCTGTCGCCGCGAGCGGCCCGGAAGGGCAAGGAACGGCAGAAAACAAAACAAGCACTCGTAGCTTAACGGATAGAGCATCTGACTACGGATCAGAAGGTTGCAGGTTCGAATCCTGCCGAGTGCACATGAAGTGAGAGGCCCCGGAGAGATCCGGGGCCTTTCGCGTTGTCGGGGCGGGTTCGCGGTACGGGAGGGGTGCTGATGAACGGCGGGATCGGTAGAGCGGGGCTCGTCGGCATGATGCTGGCCGCGCTGGTGGGATGCGGTGGCGGCGCGTCCGGGGATTCGGACGGCTCGGCGAAGGCGAAGGCGAAGGCGAAGGCGGGGGCGGAGACGCAGACGACGGCAGCGGCAGCGGCTTCCGTGTCGCCGGCGGACTCGGCCTCGCAGGACCGGCTGTCCTCCGAGGTTCTGCAGAGCCGGTGGTGGACTTGGGCGGCGTCGGAGCCCGAAGCCACGAACCCGGTCGCCGACGAGGACGGACGCGAGTGCGGACGTAACCAGCGTAAGGATGTGTGGTTCCTGGCGGGCACGTTCGGCACTCGGGCCGAGCGCACCTGCGCGGTTCCCGGCGGGGTTCCGCTCGCGTTCCCCTTGGTGAACCTGGTCGCCGACCCGGCGGGCTGTGCGGAGTTCATGAGCACGGCCGAGGGATCCGCGGTCCTGGACGGCGAGAAGGCCGACGTGGAGACCAGCCGTGGGGAGACGATCTCCGTGGAGGGGGTCGCCGGCAATCCCGTCACCGGCACGGGCGAGCGCTTCACGGCCACCGGATGCGGCCTCTGGGTCCAGTTGCCCCCGTTGCGGAGCGGGAAGCACACGCTGGAGATCCGCGGTCGGTCGCAGGACTTCTCGGTGGGGGTGGACTACGCGCTGACCGTGGAGTCCGCGTAGGAGAAGGACAGGCGCCCGCACACACGAGAAGAGGCCCCGGCGTGATGTCCGGGGCCTCTGGCGTTCTGGGTCTGGCGGCAAGAAGTGGGCGGGTTCAAGCCGTGGCTCCCGCCAGGCGGTGGAACGCCTCGGTGGTGCGGGGGTGGACCAGTTCGTCCAGGAGGTGGCGCCACTCGGGGTCGGCCGCGGGCGAGTGGGCCTGGTCCCAGGCGGTGAGGAGCGGGGCGAGTTCGCTCTCGTGCGCGGTCTCGGTCAGGGCGGCCACGGTGGTGTTCGGCTCGGGGGAGGGCAGCGACTGCATCGGATTTCCTTCCGGGGAGGTGTGATGTGCCTCGGGCTGTGCCTCGGGTCTGTGCCTCTCGGATCCTCTGCTTTCCACGATGCCCCCGTCGGCCTTCAGTCGCCATGGAGCGACCTACCGCGTGGGGGGTGTAGCTAGCCGTACCCCAGGGGACGGCTAGCCTCCCTCGACCGGGTCTCGAGAACGGCCGCCCGGGGAGCCGCGCAGGCGTGGTACGGCAGACGAGGCGGTGGAACTCGGTGTCCGTCAGGCCAGGTTCGGGCGTCCCGGGACAAGTGGCGTGCTGCCCTTGCCCGTTGATGACGAACATATGTGCTTGTGCTGTCTGTTCGAATCCGCATATTTTCTCGCGTCATGACCATGACGCGAAGAGCGATCATCAAGGGCATCGCCGCCGCACCGTTCGTCGGTGCCGCCGGAAGTGTCCTCGCCCCCACCGCAGCCCACGCCGCGACCATCAACGCCTCCCAGTACTCCCTGACCAGCCGGTCCTCCAACAGTCACGGCCAATTCGCGGTCCTGGCAGCCGGGTTGGAGGCCAGCCTGACCAAGGTCGACGCGACCGCCGTCATAGCCGGCGCCAACCGCAGCGCCGACGTGCTCAGCAGCGCACCCAGCACCTCCGAGGCCTTCCAGGCCGGTTTCAAGTGGGACACCGCGGACCAGGAGGTCGACTACTGGATACCCCAGGGGGTGACCACGAGCGCCGACGCCTACGGCAACGGGCTCTACCCCGAAGGCGGCAGCAACAAGGTCATCCTCGTCTCCTGGTACTTCGAGACCGACCCCGACAACGACGACGTGGACGAGTACAGCCTCGACAAGGGCATGCGGCTGACCTTCGTCGACTACAACAACCCCGCCGCGCCCAAGTACCGCCACGTCCTGCTCGTCGAACCGGTGCGGACCAGCACGGGGGCGTACTCCTTCAACCCCGTCCGCAAGCACGCCGGCGGCATCATGTGGTACGGCAACCTGTTGTACGTCGTGGACACCTTCAAGGGCCTGAGGATCTTCGACCTCGACACCCTCTTCACCGTCGCCACCGCGGAGAAGGACGTGTGCGGTCTGCACACCGACGGCCAGTACTACGGCTACGGCTACCAGTACGTCCTGCCGCAGAGCCACGCCTACGACAATGCCGGGACCTGGCTGCGCTACTCGGCGATCGGCCTCGACCGCGCCAGCTCCCCCGACAGCCTGGTGATCGGCGAGTACTCGCTCGCCGGCGTCGTCGACTACGAAGAGCCCGGTGACCCCTTCAACGGCTCGACCAAACCCACCAACACCGTGCCCAAGGTGGTCCGCTGGGAACTCGACTACACCGACCGGCACCCGGCCTCGCTGACCGCCACCGAGGCCGTCACCGTCGCCCAGGAGAAGATCCAGGGTGTCGTCTCCCGCAAGACCAAGCACTACCTCTCGGTGAGCGACGGTCCGTCGGGCGCGGGGGCCCTGCGTACGTTCACCTCCGGTGCGAACAGCGCGAGCACGGTCGCCGATCTCGCCGTCGGCTGCGAGGACCTCAGCTTCCACAGCAGCGGCGCGTCCGGCTGGTCGTACAGCGAGTCCGTGATCTGGAACGCCAGCGAGTACGTCAACAAGCGGTACGTGTACGCGGTCCGGGCCGACGGCTCCTGAACGCATGAGCAAAGGCCCCGGGAGATCCCGGGGCCTTTCGAGGTCGAGGAGTTCAGCGGGCGAGCAGCAGGTCGCCGTGGTGGACGCGGCCGCCGCGCACGGGACGTACCGCCGCGGCCTTGGTCTCCTCCTTGCGACCGGCGAAGACGAACAGACGCAGCACCAGGAACCGGCCGATCCCGGCGAGACCGGAGGCGCCGAGGTAGACCGCCTGCTCCCAGACCAGGCTCGGCGAGGACTGCACCGAGTGCAGGAGGAACATCGCGGCGCAGGTCACGACATAGGCCGCGGTCGCCGAACCGGCCGACTGGAGGTGGCGGCGCAGACCCGCGCGGCCGCCGGTGCCGAAGGTGAACAAGGCGTGCAGTTCGGTGCAGAGGATCGTCGACGCGACCGTGATCACCGCGTTCGCCGCCGCCCAGGGCATCAGCAGCGCCAGCAGCGGAACCGCCGCGCTGGACAGGACCCCGACACCGCCGCCGCACACCACGAACCGGACGAAGGAAGCGAGCGGGCCCACCTGCTTGGCCTCTGTGCGCTGCGTCTCCATGACGGTTCCTTCCGGGCGGGGCGCGAATCTGACGGACCACAGCTGACCCCGGACCGGCTTCAGTGGAGTTTCACCCCGGCTTCAGCCCGGATCAGCGTGGTTCTACGATCTCGTCGCGCGCCCTCCGGAACGAGGGTGTCCCCTACCGAACCCATGGTGGAGCCAGCCCCACCATCGCCCTGCGCCAGGCCCTACCCAGGAGCCGCGCCCACCGCTACGACCGCTGATCGCCGTCCTGGTCCCGGAGTTCCTCGATGTACTCCAGCGCCAGGCCCGTCGTCCGCGTGAACCAGTCGTTCAGTACGGCGATCTCGTCCGCGGAGTAGTCGGCGAAGAGGGTGTTCAGGCGGGCGTAGTAGGGGCCGTAGAGGGCCTCGACGCGAGCGACCGCGGCCGGGACGGCGGCGACGCGGACCCGGCGGCGGTCGTCGGGGTCGGGTCGGCGGGTGATGAAGCCGCCGCGTTCGAGGCGGTTGAGGATGCCGGTCATCGCGCCCGTCGTGACATGGGCGTGCTCCGCGAGGTCGCCCGCGGTGAGCAGGTCCTCGCCGGCCTTCAGGACACAGGCGAAGCAGAGGAGATCGGTGACGTTCAGGCCCAGCCGCTGGGCCATCTCCTGCTGGCCGAGCAGATGCGTCGCGATGAGGGAGTCCATCGACGACAGCGCCTGGGCCGGGGTGGTGGCGGGGCGGTGCTCGGCTTGCATCTACTGATTACCTTAGATCGTGAGAGGTTTCGGTGCTAAATTTCTTACGTCGTGAGATGTTCTGTTGCTGTGAGCGGGAGGCGAGAACGTGAGTGCGCACCAGTATGACGAGGGGCACACGGTCGCGGGGTGGACCGGATTCGCCGTGGCCATCGTCGGGTCGGCCGTTCTGGGACTCGGGATGATCATGGTGTCCGCCCCGGTGCTGGCGGGCGGGCTCGCCATCGCCGTGGTGAGCGTCCTCGTCACCTGGGCCCTGCACCTCACCGGCTGGGGCAAGCCGCCGGGGCGCCGGCCCCGGGCGGAGTGGGGGATGCGGGTGCGGGACAGCTCGGCGCGCGACGGGCATCCGGGGTGCGTGGGGTGCCGGCTGGCGGGTCGGGGTCGGGTTAGAGGTACGGCGGTGGAGTCGGTGCCCGAGCCGGGGGCGGGGTCGGTCGTGGTGACGGGGGAGCCGGAGCCCGCGGGGGCGGAGGCCGGTCGCTGACCTCTGTTTCCGCTGCTCACCGGCTGTTGTCAGTGCCGGCCTCTACTCTCGTCAGCGATGGCACAGGCATGGAAGTGCTCGGGGCTGCGGTGGGCGGCGGACGGTCCCGTGCTGACGTGGGAAGGCGGGCGGCGCAGTGCGCTGGCCTGGGGGAAACGGGTGGCCTTCGGGGTCGCGGACGGGGGTGTGCGGACATGCGTGGGAGCGCGGGGGCATGCGTGTCCGGTGCGGGCGGCCGTGTCGGGGCGGACCACGGGGGCGCGGTGCGAGGAGTGTGCGCGGCTGGACCGGGCGCACTCCGTCGCCGCCGACACCATCGCGGACGATCCACGGCCGTACCACGTCTATCTGGCCTGGTTCGGACCCGGCATGACCAAGGTCGGGATCACCGCCGAGGAACGGGGCTCCGCGCGGCTGCTCGAACAGGGTGCCGTCTGTTTCACCTGGCTGGGAGTCGGTCCGCTCATGGCGGCCCGGCGGACGGAGGAACTGCTGCGGGCCGCCCTGCGGGTGCCTGACCGCATTCCCTACGCCGACAAGCGGGCGGTGCGGTCCGGGCTGCCCGGCACCGAGGCGGAGCGGGCCGCCGAGATCCGCGAGCTGCATGCGCGGGCCGTGGGGCTGGGCGGGTGGCCGGAGTCGCTGCGGGCCGAGCCCTGCCAACCCGTCGACCATGTGCGGGTGTTCGGGCTGGCGGAGCTGCCGGCTCCCGTCGGTGTGGTGGCCGAGCTCGTCGCCGGGGGTGCGGTGGGCGGGCGGCTGGTCGCGGCCGCCGGGCCCGATCTGCATCTGGAGACCGGGGGTGGGGTGATCGTGCTGGACACGCGGTTGATGACGGGGTGGGGGCTGGTCCCCGTCGACGCCGAGGAACTTTCGGTGCCGGTGCGGGAGTTCAGGAGGGAGACAGGGGTGCAGGACGGATTGTTCTGACAGGCCTGGCAGTTCGGGCGGCCCGCTGGAGGCGGATGGTAAAGACTCGGATCCCTCCCGGATCCCTTTCGGCAAGGTGCCTGGACGCGGCGCCCAGCCGGGAACGACCGTGGATGACATGAGCGATCACCGCATTGCACCTGTCGTACCTGTCGCGCCCGTCGAGGCCGTCACCACCGTCTTTCCCGTCGCCGCCCACCAACCTCCGTACTACGCCGTCGTCTTCACCTACCTGCGCACCGAGGAGGACACCGGATACGGCGCCACCGCGGAGCGCATGGGCGAGCTGGTCCAGGAGGTCCCCGGCTTCCTCGGCGAGGACTCGGCCCGCACACCCGGCGGGCTGTCGATCACCATCGCCTACTTCCGGGACCTGGCAGGCATCGAGCAGTGGCGTCGGAACGCGGAGCACCGGGAGGCCAAGGAGCACGGGCGGGCGCACTGGTACGAGCGGTACTCACTGCACATCGCCAGGGTCGAGCACAGTCACGGCTTCCAGCGGGCCGATCGGTGAGACGTCCGGCCGCTGAGAAGGCAAGGAGCCTCCAGGGCGTTCCCTGAGAGGTCCCTGTGAGTTTCTCAGGAAAATCACAGGTTCTGGAAAGCGTGCTCTCAGAGGATCCAGACAGTGTGGCCACATGACCACGACCTCGCCCCAGGGGCGCACCGAACTGCTGAGGCCGGACGGGAGCCCCGTCCGAGTGCTTGTGGTGGACGACGAGCTGTCGATCACCGAACTGCTGTCCATGGCCCTGCGCTATGAGGGATGGCAGATCCGGAGTGCGGGAGATGGCACGGGTGCCATCCAGACCGCTCGGGAGTTCCGGCCCGACGCCGTCGTTCTCGACATGATGCTGCCCGACATGGACGGCCTGACCGTCCTGGGACGCATGCGCCGTGAGCTGCCGGACGTTCCCGTCCTCTTCCTCACCGCGAAGGACGCCGTCGAGGACCGGATCGCCGGGCTCACCGCCGGTGGCGACGACTACGTCACCAAGCCTTTCAGCCTCGAAGAGGTCGTCGCCCGGCTGCGCGGGCTGATCCGCCGCTCCGGTGCCGCCGACCGGCGCTCGGACTCCGTCCTGGTCGTCGGTGACCTCACCCTCGACGAGGACAGTCACGAGGTGTCGCGGGCCGGGGAGGGCATCCACCTCACCGCCACCGAGTTCGAGCTGCTGCGCTTCCTGATGCGCAACCCGCGGCGCGTGCTCAGCAAGGCGCAGATCCTCGACCGTGTGTGGTCCTACGACTTCGGCGGCCAGGCCAACGTGGTCGAGCTCTACATCTCGTACCTCCGTCGCAAGATCGACGCCGGTCGCGAGCCCATGATCCACACCCGGCGTGGTGCCGGCTACCTGATCAAGCCCGCCGCGTCATGAGCGGACGACGACGGCCGCGTACGCAGAAGAAGCGACTGGGCAAGCCGCGTACCCTGCGGGCGCGGCTCGTCGTCGCGTCCGTGGTGTTGATCGCGGTGGTGTGTGCGGTGATCGGCACGGTGACGACGCTGGCGCTGCGGTCGCATCTGTACGACCAGTTGGACACCAAGGTCGGCGAATCCGCGGCGCGGGCCGCCGGAGTGGGCGCCCCGCCCGGCCAGCAGGACAAGGGCGACGGCAACGCTCCGCCCGGTGGCACCACGAGCCTCGCCGACCTGGTCACCAAGGGGCCGCAGCAGGGTGGCATCGCGGCCAAGGTCCAGAACGGCGCCATCACCGATGCCAAGGTCGGTGAGAAGAACAACGACGACTTCGAGATGACCGACAAGGATCTGAGCGACGAGGCGATCGAGGCGCTCAACCAAGTCTCCCAGGACGGGGAGACTCACACCATCGACATTCCCGGCCTCGGTGAGTACCGCGTCAAGTACGCCTCCGGCACCAAGGGCAACTACTACGTCGCGTTGCCCACCGCGGAAGTCGACAACACCCTCAACACCCTCATCGCCGTAGAAGCCAGCGTCACCGCCGCCGGTCTCATCGCCGCCGGTATCGCCGGCACCGTCATCGTCGGCGTAGCCACCCGCCCCCTCCGCCGAGTCGCCGCGACAGCGACCCGGGTCTCCGAACTCCCCCTCCACACCGGCGAGGTGAACCTCAGCGAGCGGGTCCCGGAGTCGGAGTGCGACCCGAACACCGAGGTCGGCAAGGTGGGCGCCGCGCTGAACCGGATGCTTGACCACGTCCACGCCGCCCTGCACTCCCGTCAGCAGAGCGAGATGCGCGTACGGCAATTCGTCGCCGACGCCAGTCACGAGCTCAGAACCCCCCTCGCCTCCATCCGCGGCTACGCCGAGCTCACCAGACGCGGCAGAGAGCAGATCGGCCCCGACACCCGGCACGCCCTCGGCCGTATCGAGTCCGAGGCGGGCCGGATGACGTTGCTGGTCGAGGATCTCCTCCTGCTCGCACGGCTCGACGCCGGCCGGCCGCTCCAGTTCGAGCAGACCGACCTCATCCCGCTCGTCGTGGACACCATCAGCGACACCCGCGCGGCCGGCATGGACCACAACTGGCGCCTCGACCTGCCCGATGAACCCGCCCTCGTCTCCGGCGACGCCGCGCGTCTCCAGCAGGTGCTCATCAACCTGCTCGGCAACGCCCGCAAACACACGGAGCCCGGCACCACCATCACCGCCCGTATCCAGCGGCGCGGACCCTGGATGTGCGTGGACGTCGAGGACAACGGCCAGGGCATCCCGCCCGATCTGCTGCCGCATGTCTTCGAGCGGTTCGCGCGCGGTGACTCCTCGCGGTCCAGGGCTTCCGGGTCCACCGGGCTGGGGCTCGCCATCGTGCAGGCCGTGGTGACGGCGCACGGCGGTGCGGTGACCGTGGACAGCGTTCCGGGGCGGACCGCGTTCACCGTGCATCTGCCCGCGCTTGCCCCGGCGACCCCCCGCCCGGCCCCCGAAACGAATTGGCAATCGCACTCACAGGTACAGCACAGTGCCAGCACATGGGTGCAACAGGGCACTTGACCAGAGTCGTTGTCATGCGAACCGACTCTTCTCCCGGCAACCTGCCGGCGCGGGAGCACCTCCCGGCCGGAGACGCCGGTGCGCCTGTCCTGGACGTAGTGATCCCCGTCTACAACGAGGAGAAGGACCTCCAGCCGTGTGTGCTGAGACTGCACGAGCATCTCAAGCGCACCTTCCCGTACGCGTTCCGCATCACGATCGCGGACAACGCGTCGACGGACACCACCCCACAGGTGGCGTCACGGCTGGAGGCGGAGATCGCCGAGGTCAGCAACTTCCGCCTGGAGCAGAAGGGTCGCGGTCGCGCCCTGCGCACCGTGTGGTCCGCCTCGGACGCCCCGATCCTCGCCTACATGGACGTGGACCTGTCCACCGACCTCAACGCCCTTCTCCCGCTGGTGGCCCCGCTGATCTCGGGCCACTCCGACCTGGCGATCGGATCCCGGCTCGCCCGCTCCTCCCGGGTGGTGCGCGGCCCCAAGCGGGAGTTCATCAGCCGTTCGTACAACCTGATCCTGCGCGGCTCACTGCAAGCCCGTTTCTCGGACGCGCAGTGCGGCTTCAAGGCGATCCGGCGTGATGTCGCCCAGGTGCTGCTGCCGATGGTCGAGGACACCGGCTGGTTCTTCGACACCGAGATGCTCGTCATCGCCGAGCGCGCGGGGCTCCGTATCCATGAAGTGCCCGTCGACTGGGTCGACGACCCGGACTCCACCGTCCACATCGTGAAGACGGCGACCGAGGACCTCAAGGGGGTGTGGCGCGTGGGCAGGGCTCTGGCCACCGGATCCCTGCCGCTGGACCGGATCACCCGGCCGTTCGGCGACGATCCGCGTGACCGCGAGATCCAGGACGTACCGAAGGGGCTGGCCCGCCAGCTCGTCGGGTTCTGTGTGGTCGGCGGGCTGTCGACCCTCTTCTATCTGCTGCTCTACAGCGTCTTCCGGCAGTTCGGAGGCTCGCAGGTCGCCAACGCGCTCGCCCTGCTGGTCTCGGCCGTTGCCAATACGGCGGCCAACCGCCGGCTGACCTTCGGGGTGCGCGGCGGGGGTGGCGCCGTCAAGCACCAGGCCCAGGGCCTGGTCGTCTTCGGCATCGGCCTCGCGCTGACCAGTGGGTCCCTCGCCGCCCTCAACGCGGCCAGCAGCGACCCGGCGCACTCCACCGAGCTGGCGGTCCTCATCGCCGCCAACCTCGCGGCGACCGTGCTGCGCTTCCTGCTCTTCCGCGCCTGGGTCTTCCCCGAGCGTCGTGAGTCGATGGTGGTGGCCTCGCACCAGCCGGCCCCCACCCCCTCCTCGCCCACCTACTCCACGCAGTACCCCACCGGGCAGCTGCCCTACGCGCCGCTCCCGCAGCGCCCGACGGCGCCCCGGTACTCGTACGACACCCAGTTCCGCGCCGGTGAAGCCGCGGACCAGAGCTGGCGGGACGCCACCATGCAGCTTCAGCCGGTGCGCCCCTCCGACAACACCCCGGGGGACCCCCGATGACCATCACCAGTACGGCCGTCCAGGAGCCCTCGGCTTCCGCGGCCCCGCCCGCCCCTGAGGCCGGCGAGCCCAAGCAGCCCTTCGTCAGGAGACTGTGGCGCGGCCGCCCCGAGGACCCCCGCTGGGCACGCCCCGCGTTCTGGGGCCTGCTGCTGGTCACCGCGGCGCTCTACTTCTACAACCTGAGCTCCTCCGGCTACGCCAACTCCTTCTACTCCGCGGCCGTCCAGGCCGGCAGCCAGTCCTGGAAGGCGTTCTTCTTCGGCTCGCTGGACGCGGGCAACGCCATCACCGTCGACAAGCCCCCGGCCTCGCTGTGGCCGATGGCCCTGTCGGTGCGGGTCTTCGGGCTCAGCTCCTTCGCGATCCTGATGCCCGAGGTCCTCATGGGCATCGGCACGGTCGCCGTCGTCTACGCCTCCGTGCGCCGCCGCTTCAGCCCCGCGGCCGGTCTGATCGCGGGCGCCGTGCTCGCGCTCACCCCCGTCGCGGCGCTGATGTTCCGGTTCAACAACCCGGACGCCATGCTGGCCCTGCTGATGGCCGTGGCCTGCTACTTCGTGGTCCGCGCCCTGGAGGACGGCCGTACGAAGTGGCTGCTGTGGGCCGGTGCCGCGATCGGCTTCGCGTTCCTCGCCAAGACGCTCCAGGCCTTCCTGATCCTCCCGCCGCTCGCGATCGTCTACGCGGTCTGCGCGCCGGTGCCGGTGAAGAAGCGCTTCGGTCAGCTGGCCGCGGCGACGGCCGCGATCGTCGTCTCCGGCGGCTGGTGGGTCGCGATCGTCGAACTGTGGCCCGCGTCCTCCCGCCCCTACATCGGCGGCTCCCAGAACAACAGCTTCCTCGAGCTGACCTTCGGCTACAACGGCCTCGGCCGCCTCAACGGCGAGGAGACCGGCAGCGTCGGCGGCGGTGGCGGCAACACCGGCACCGGCCAGTGGGGCGAGACCGGCTGGGACCGGATGTTCAACTCCGAGATCGGCGGCCAGATCTCCTGGCTGCTCCCGGCCGCGCTGATCCTGCTGGTCGCGGGTCTGGTGGCGACGCGCAAGCTCAAGCGGACGTCCGTCACCCGCGGTTCGTTCCTCGTCTGGGGCGGCTCGCTGCTCATCACCATGGTCGTCTTCAGCTACATGGCGGGCATCTTCCACCAGTACTACACGGTCGCCCTCGCGCCCTACATGGCCGCCGTGATCGGCATGGGCTCGACCCTGCTGTGGGAGAAGCGCAAGGACATCTGGGCGTCCCTCACCCTCGCGGCCGCGGTCGTGGCCGGTGCCGCCTGGGGTTACGTCCTGCTCAACCGCACCTCGGACTACCTGCCCTGGCTGAAGTGGCTGGTCCTGATCGGCGGCCTGGTCTCCGCGCTCGGCCTGGTCTTCGCGGGCCGGATCAACCGGCAGCTCGCCCTCGCGGCGGCGTCGGTGGGCCTGGTGGCCTCGCTGGCCGGTCCGACGGCGTACACCATCAGCACGCTCCAGGAGGGCCACACCGGCTCCATCGTGACGGCCGGTCCCGCCGGCGCCAGCATGATGGGCGGCGGTGGCGGCCGGGGCGGCGGTCCCGGTGGCGGTACGGGCGGCGGCATGCCGGGCCAGAACCAGCAGAACGGCAACGGCAACACGCAGGGCCAGCAGGGCGGCAACGGCAACGGCTTCCCCGGTGGCGGCATGCCCGGCCAGAACGGCAACAGCAACGGCAACTCCCAGGGCGGCCAGAGCCAGCAGCAGGGCCAGGGCCGGCAGAACGGCGGCACGCCCGGCGGCACCACCGGCGAAGGCGGCGGCATGGGTGGCGGCGGCGGTGTCGGCGGCCTCCTCAACGGCGCGACCGTCACTGACGAGGCCAAGAAGCTGCTGGACGCCGACGCCGACAAGTACACCTGGGTCGCGGCGGCCATCGGCGCCCAGAACGCGGCGAGCTACCAGCTCTCCACCGGCGACCCGGTCATGGCGATCGGCGGCTTCAACGGCACCGACCCGTCCCCGACGCTGGCGCAGTTCAAGGAGTACGTGGCGGACGGCAAGGTCCACTACTTCATCTCCAGCGGCTCCGGCGGTGGCATGGGCGGCAGCAGCAGCGGCACGTCCTCGCAGATCACGAGCTGGGTCGAGGCCAACTTCAAGAAGGTGACAGTGGGTTCGTCCACCTTCTACGACCTGACGCAGAAGGCGAGCAGCAGCGACAGCTGACGCTCGGTTGAGACAAGAGGGCGGTGACCATCCACGGTCACCGCCCTCCTTGCCGTACGGCGACTGTGTGGCAACCGTGCGGCGACCGTGCGGCGAGAAATCGCGTTGTACGCCGTATAGGAACCGTTCTACGGTGTACAACATGTCCGCTCCCGCACCCGTCACCGTCTCCCAGGGCCACCCCCAGCGCTGGCTCATCCTCGGCGTCATCTGTCTCGCCCAGCTCACCGTCGTCCTCGACAACACGGTCCTGAACGTCGCGATCCCCTCCCTCACCGAGGAACTGGGCGCGGCCACCTCGGACATCCAGTGGATGATCAACGCGTACTCCCTGGTGCAGTCCGGCCTCCTGCTCACCGCGGGCAGCGCCGCCGACCGCTACGGCCGCAAGAAGATGCTGATCGCGGGCCTGACCCTGTTCGGCGCCGGTTCGCTGACGGCCGGACTGGCCGACAGCACGGGCCAGTTGATCGCCGCGCGGGCCGGGATGGGCGTCGGCGGCGCGCTGCTGCTGACCACGACCCTCGCGGTGGTGATGCAGATCTTCGCGCCCGAGGAGCACGCCAAGGCGATCGGCATCTGGGCGGCGGTCAACGCGCTCGGTTTCGCCTGCGGCCCGCTGCTCGGCGGCTTCATGCTGGACCACTTCTGGTGGGGCGCGATCTTCCTGATCAACCTCCCGGTCGCGGCGGTCGGTCTCGTGGCCGCCATCACCCTGGTCCCCGAGTCCAAGAACCCGCGCGGCGACCGCCCCGACCTCCTCGGCGCCCTCCTGTCGACCATCGGCATGGCCTCCCTGGTGTTCGCGATCATCTCCGGCCCCGAACACGGCTGGACGTCCGGCCGGGTGCTGACGTCGGCGGCGGTAGCGGTCGTGGTGCTCGCCGGGTTCGCGTACTGGGAGAGCCGCATCGAGTACCCCATGCTCGACCTGCACTTCTTCCGGAACCGCCGCTTCACCGGCGCCATCGCGGGCGCGGTGCTGATCACCTTCGGCATGGGCGGCTCGCTCTTCCTGCTCACCCAGCACATGCAGTTCGTCCTCGGCTACGGCCCCTTGGAGGCCGGTCTGCGCACGGCCCCGCTCGCCCTCACCATCGTGGCCCTCAACTTCTCCGGGGTGGCCGCCAAGTGGGCGACCAGGCTGGGGAATCCGGCCGCGATCGGGCTGGGCATGGTGCTGATGTCGGGCGGCCTGGTGTCCATCGCGACGGTTGCCTCCGGTGGTTACACCGGAACGCTGCTGGGACTGCTGCTGATCGGTGCGGGCGCCGCGGTCGCCAATCCGGCGATGGCGCACGCGATCATGAGCTCCATTCCGCCGGAGAAGGCGGGTATCGGGGCGGGGATCAACGGGACGGTGGCGGAGTTCGGACAGGGGCTGGGGGTGGCGGTGCTGGGCGCGGTGCTGAGCTCCCGGTTCGCGGCGCTGATTCCGGTGGCGGCGAGTTCTCTGCCGGCGGCGTTGGCGGCGGCGGGGTCGGATGCCGAGAAGGCGCGTATCACGGACGCCTACTCCTCGGGGCTGGAGACCAGTTTGTTGGTGGGAGCGGTGGCTGTGCTGTTGGGTGGGTTGGTCGCGGGGGCGTTGCTGCGGCGGGCTGAGCGGGAAGAGGTCCCTAAGAGCTCGGGGGCGGGGCGCCTAAGCTGATCCACAATTGCAAGACCAGGAAGGTGCGCCATGGTGAAGGCAGGCCATCGTGCGGAGCGGACCAGCGTGTGGCTGGAGGACAAGGCTCGGCGTGGCACCCGTGGTGGTGGGCACCCCTCCGGGCTCGACCGTGAGCGCATCACCACGGTCACCGTCCGGCTCCTGGACGCCGAGGGACTGGCCAAGTTCTCCATGCGGCGGCTTGCGAGCGAGCTCAACGTCACCGCGATGTCCGTCTATTGGTACGTCGACACCAAGGACGACCTCCTCGAACTCGCCCTCGACGCGGTCTGCGGCGAACTGACCCTGCCCGACCTGGAGGCCGACGAGGACTGGCGCGACCAACTGCGCACGCTGGCCCGCGGCTACCGCGCCCTCCTGGTCGGCCACCCCTGGGTCTCCCCGCTGAGCGGGACCTTCCTCAACATCGGCCCCCACTACCTGGAGTTCGCCCGGGTCATCCAGCACGTCATCCGCCGCACCGGCCTGCCCGCCCACGGCCTGGCCGCCGCCATCTCCGCGGTCTTCCAGTTCGTGTACGGCTTCGGCACGATCGAGGGCCACTTCATCGCCCGCTCCACCGACGTCGGCATGACCCCGGACGAGTACTTCCGGCACGCCATGAGCACAGTGACCCAGGCCCCGGTGGCCGCCGAGGTCGTCAAGCAGTCCGAGGACATCATGGCGGCCCGAGGCGGCGACACGGTCGAGGAAATGTGGGAACGGGACTTCGACTTCGCCCTGGACCTCTTGGTCGCGGGAATCGAGGCGATGGTGAAAAGGGCGGGTGACTGAACCCACCCAAGGGGCGCGGGGAACTGCGCGACCAGCCACAACGGATCCGCACCCGCGACGAGACCGAACCCCCCGAGCTCTCACGCGCCCGGCGAAGCCAACCGCGCCGGAAACCCGCCGGTGGCAACCGGCCCCCACGTCACCGGCGTGACCCGAATGATCGACTTCCCCTGCTTCACCATCGCCTCCCGGTACTCGTCCCAGTCCGGGTGCTCGCCCGAGATGTTCCGGAAGTACTCCACGAGCGGCTCGACGGACTCGGGCGAGTCGATGACCTCCGCGAGGCCATCGACCTGCACCCACGGCCCGTTCCAGTCGTCGCTCAGCACGACGACACTGACCCGCTCGTCCCGCTTGGCGTTCCGCGTCTTGGCCCGCTCGGGATAGGTGGACATCACGATCCGCCCCGAGTCGTCGACCCCGCAGGTCAGCGGTGACGCCTGCGGGCTCCCATCGGCCCGGCGGGTCAGCAGAAGGGCCCGGTGCCGGGGCCGTACGAAGTCCAGCAGGTCATCAAGAGAGACGGTGGTGTTCGTCGCGATGTTCGGTGCCATGGCGCCAGCCTAGGCCTGCGGCAGTGAATCCCCCTGTACCGCCTGAACATCCAACTCCACTTTCAGCGTCGTACCGATCGCCGTGATCCCGGCCTGCACCACCTGGTTGTAGTTCATGGCGAAGTCCTCGCGCCGCAGCTGAGCCGTGGCCCGGAAGGCCGCCCGAGTCCCGCCCCACGGATCGGCACCCGTCCCCAGATACGCGAGGTCGAGGTCGACGGGCCGTACGACCCCGTGCAGCGACAGCTCACCGTGCACCGTCCAGCGGTCCGACCCCGCCACGGAAAGCCCCGAAGACCGGTACGTGATCTCGGGAAACCGTTCGACGTCCAGGAAGTCCGCCGACTTCAGATGCCCGTCCCGCATCGCGTTCCCCGTGTCGATGGAGCCGGCCCGGATCACCGCCTCCACCCGGGACTTGGTGACGTCGTCCGGTGCGACCTCGATCGACGCGGCGAACTCGGTGAACCGCCCGTGCACGCTGGAGATCCCCAGATGCTGGGCCACCGCGCCCACCGTGGAGTGCGCCGGGTCCACGGTCCACGGCCCCGGCGGCGGCAGCTCGGTCCCGCCCTGCCGCGCCAGCGTCACCGTGCCGACCTCGGCGCGACCGCTCGCGGTGACGATCGCACTGGCGGCGGCGGGCGCGTATCCGACGGCGGTGACGATGACGGTGTACGCCCCGGGCGGCAGCGGGTTGACATCCCGTACCGCGCCCTCGATGTCGGCCTCGACACGCAGCACCTGCGCGCCGGTCATGTCGGTCAGCGTGACGACCGCGTGCGACACGGCCCATCCGTCCCGCGTACGGATCCTCGCGGTCAGTCCCATCTCACGTACTCCTTCGAGAATGCGACCGGCCCGCGGCGGGGCACGCACCTCCGCTCGGAGCGCGCGCCCACCCGCCACGGGCCGGGGTTTTCGATGCCGGGTCGCCCCGGCCTTGGGGGCGCGGGGCCCGGCCGCGTGGTCACCGCGTACCGGACCCCGCTCACCTGGGCCCTACTCGCCGGGGTGGGCGAGTTCGATGTCATGGCCGTCGGTTCCGCGACCGCCCACCGTGAGGGCCGTCGCCACCGGCGGGTAGCCCGTGGCGATGACCGTGTAGTCGCCGCCGTCCAGGTCGGTGAAGGCGTACGCCCCGTCCGACCCGGTCGTCGCGGTCCCCACGACATTGCCGGCCGCGTCGACGAGCGTGACCCGCGCGTCGGCCAGCGGTCCGTGCGGAGCCCGTACGACGCCCTGGAGCTGGGCTCCGGACTCCAGCTCGACCTCGATCCGGGTGACGCCCGTGCCGCCGACCTCGACGGGCAGCGCGCGCGGCCGGTACCCGGCGGCGTTCACCGCGACGGTCACCGCACCCGGCACCAGCTCGGCGAAGCCGAACTCGCCCTGCTCACCGGTGGTCCCGGTGGCCAGCAGATCACCGCGGACGTCGGTCACGATGACCATGGCGTCCTTGACGGGCAGCGCGCTGTCCGAGGCCCGCACCACACCGCTCAGCCCGCTCGTGCCGCTGAGCAGGATGTCGTACGCCACCGGCTCACCGTTGACGACGACCGTGGACGCCTGCGGCTGGAACCCGTCGGCGGAGGCGATCAGGACGTACGACCCCACGCTCGGCGCGTCCACGCCGTACGAACCGTCCGCCTGCGTCACCGACCGGCCCAGCTGCCGTCCCGCGAGGGAGATCAGCGTGACCGCGGCCTGCGGGACGGGTGCGCTCTCGGCGCCGCGGACGTAGCCGCGGACCGGGATGCCGCCGCCGGAGGTGGCCGGGGGAGCTTCGAGGGTGGCGACCGCGGCGAGCTTCTGCGTGCCGTCGGCGGCGGGCTGCGTCTCGGAGGTGACGGCCCAGCTCGGGACGCGCTCCTCGGCGGCCGCCGGAGCCTCGGCCACCGTCTCCTCGGAAGGAGCGGCCTCCTGCGCCAGCGCACCCTTCGTCCGCAACGGAACCTCCTTGATGAACAGCGTGATCAGGAAGGCGACCGCCGCCAGGGCCGCCGCGATCATGAACACGTCCGCGATGCCGTGGCCGTACGCGCTCTCCATGACCGTGCGCAGCGGCGCGGGCAGCTTGTCCATGTCCGGGATCTCGCCGGTGGAGCTCGAACCGGAGGCGAGGGAGGCGTACTTGGGGCCGAGGTCGGCGATGCCGTCCTGGGCGTAGTCGGTGATCCGGTGGGCCATGACGGCACCGAGCGCCGAGACGCCCATCGCACCACCGAGGGACCGGAAGAAGGTGACCGTGGAGCTGGCGGCGCCGAGGTCGGAGGGCTCGACCTGGTTCTGGGTGCACAGGACCAGGTTCTGCATCATCATGCCGATGCCGAGACCCAGCAGGGCCATGAAGACCGCGGTCTTCCAGTACTCCGTGTCGTACCGGATGGTGCCCAGCAGACCGAGCCCGGCCGTGACGAGCACGCCGCCGCTGACCAGCCAGGCCTTCCACTTGCCGGTGCGGGTGATGAGCTGCCCGGAGACGGTCGAGGAGACGAACAGACCGGCGATCATCGGGATCGTCATGACGCCCGACATCGTGGGGGACTTGTCGCGGGCCAGCTGGAAGTACTGGCTGAAGAAGACCGTGCCGGAGAACATCGCGACGCCCACGAACATCGAGGCGATCGACGACAGGGTGATGGTGCGGTTGCGGAACAGCCGCAGCGGGATGATCGGCTCGCTCGCCCTCGACTCGACGAGCACGAAGATCAGACCGAGCGCGATCGAGCCGCCGACCATCGCGTACGTCTGCCAGGAGATCCAGTCGTACTTGTCACCGGCGAAGGTGACCCAGACCAGCAGCAGCGAGACGGCCGCCGAGATGAAGAACGCGCCGGACCAGTCGACCTTCACGTCCCGCTTCACGACGGGCAGGTGCAGGGTCTTCTGGAGCACGATCAGCGCGATGACCGCGAACGGCACACCGACGTAGAAGCACCAGCGCCAGCCGAGCCACGAGGTGTCGGTGATGACACCGCCGAGCAGCGGACCGCCGACGGTGGCGACGGCGAAGGTCGCGCCCAGGTAGCCGGAGTAACGCCCGCGCTCACGCGGGGAGATCATCGCGGCCATCACGATCTGCGCGAGGGCGGACAGGCCGCCGACGCCGATGCCCTGGACGACACGGAAGGCGATCAGCGTGCCGGCGTTCTGGGACAGACCCGCGGCCGCCGATCCCAGCACGTAGATGACGAGCGCTATCTGGACGAGCGCCTTCTTGCTGTAGAGGTCCGACAGCTTGCCCCACAGGGGTGTGGCCGCGGTCATGGACAGCAGGGCGGCGGTGACGACCCAGGTGTAGGCGGACTGGCCGCCGCCGAGGTCACCGATGATCTCCGGGAGGGCGTTCGAGACGATCGTGGACGACAGGATCGCCACGAACATCCCGAGCAGCAGCCCGGAGAGGGCCTCCATGATCTGCCGGTGGGTCATGGGGGCGTGCTCCGCGCCTCCCCCGTGCTTGGCGTGAGCCCGCACACCGGCTGGTGTGGTCGTTGCCATGGGCTTCCTTTGCTTATGTGTTTGCGGGTGTACGGGTGATCTCTTCGCCTACGCGAGGGGCGGCGGCACGGCAGTCGTCGAAGCTGGCCCTGAGCCGGGCCATGAGGCCGGTCAGCTGGGCCACCTCTTCGTCGCTCCAGTCGCCGAGCCGCTCGGCGAGCAGCTCGCAGGTCCGCCTCGACAGCCTTTCGAGCTGGGCCAGACCCGCGGGGGTGAGGTGCAGGATGCGGGAGCGCTTGTCCGCCGGGTCGGGGGACCGGTCGATCCAGCCCCGCTCGGCGAGATGCGCCGCATGCCGGCTGGTCACCGACATGTCCACGGCGAGCAGCTCCGAGAGCCTGCTCATGCGCATGTCCCCGTGACGGGCGAGCAGCGTCAGCACGGCGGCGGAACCGGCGGGACAGTCGGACGGCAGGATCCGCCCCATCTCCCGCTTCACGGCTCCGAAGGCACTGAACTGACGCATCAGCTCCTCGTACTGCGCCTGCCCGGCCATCACACCTCCCGTATTCGTTGCTTGGGGCAACCATAAGAGCCGTTGGTTGCTACAGGCAAATAAAACGACGTGGGTTCGGCATAAAAACTTGGCAAAGGCAAGTATCGCGAAAGTAAATCGGCAGGTGGCGGTGAAGGGAGGCTGCCTGAACCCACCAGGGGCGCGGGGAACTGCGCGACCAGCCACGGACAACCGTCACTCGGCAACCCTCCCGCACCCCTACGGCGATCCCCGCGCTTGGGCAGCCCCCGCGGATTCGCTAGTGTCTCGGTGCATGGCTAACACCCAGAACCCTCAGGGCAACCACGACCCCGCCGGCAACACCCAGATGTTCCGCGCCTTCGTCGACGAGGCCCCGCAGGGCACGCAGCAGGCGGCCGCCGCCTCCGGCCCCCGCCTCGGTCTGATCATCGGCGTGGTCGTGGCCGTGGCGATCGTCGCGGCGGTGGCCTGGCTGGCGCTCAGCTGACCGGCGGGGCTACTTCCACTGGACGGACACGTCCCGCGTCTCGATGTGCATCCCGAGCGGCACCCGCCACGCGTCGACGCACACCGTCCAGGTCTTCTCCTTGCGCGCCCCGGCCCCGATCGGCGCCGGAAGCGCCACGGCCGACTCGACGGTCCCCCAGTCGATCCCGAGCGCGCCGATGATGTGCGTCCCGAAGGTCACGGTGCCCGAACGCACCGCGCTGCCGCCGGAGTTGCGGAGGACCAGGGTCACCTTCTCGCACCAGCGCTGATCGGTGGCCTCCCGCGCCGGATCGCTCACGGTCAGGGCGGCGGGGGCGGCCGCCGATGCCGTGGGGCTCGGGTCGGCCGGTGAACTCGTAGGCGTACGACCGGGCTTGGCGCCCCCGGCCGAGGAGGCGGGACTGCTCGGAGCGGCCGAAGTTCCCGGGACGCCCTCAGCCTCCGGACTTCCCGGTGTCCGCGATACCGAGGACCGGCCCGGAGCGCCCGTCTCCGAACTCCCCTCCGTCTCCGGTGAGTCGGACCCGTCCAACGGCACGACCCGCACACCGCCCGTCGGTTCGGCGGCCACCATGGGCTTCGTACCGCCCGCCGCCCCGACCGCGACGTACCCGTCACCGCCGCCGCTCCCGCAGCCGGCCAGGACCGCGCCCAGACAGGCGACGGCCGCCGACGCGCCGATCACGGCGCCCCGACGGCCATGTGTCCATGTCGTCGCCCGAAGCATCGCGCCAGTGTGGCTGACACTCCGTCAGTAAGGAAGTCCCCTGCGGAACTTCCACCGGTCCTGGACCGTCAGTCCGAGATCAGGCCCTCGCGCAGCTGCGCCAGCGTCCGCGTCAGCAGCCGGGAGACGTGCATCTGGGAGATGCCGACCTCCTCGCCGATCTGTGACTGGGTCATGTTGGCGAAGAAGCGCAGCATGATGATCTGGCGCTCGCGGGGCGGCAGTTTGGCGAGCAGGGGCTTGAGGGACTCGCGGTACTCGACGCCTTCGAGGGCCGTGTCCTCGTAGCCGAGCCGGTCGGCCAGGGAGCCCTCGCCGCCGTCGTCCTCCGGGGCCGGGGAGTCCAGCGAGGAGGCGGTGTACGCGTTGCCGACCGCGAGGCCGTCGACGACGTCCTCCTCCGACACGCCCAGCACCACGGCGAGTTCGGCGACGGTCGGGGAGCGGTCCAGCTTCTGCGAGAGCTCGTCGCTGGCCTTGGTGAGGGCCAGGCGCAGCTCCTGCAGCCGGCGCGGGACGCGCACCGACCAGGACGTGTCCCGGAAGAACCGTTTGATCTCGCCCACGACCGTCGGCATCGCGAACGTCGGGAACTCCACGCCGCGTTCGCAGTCGAAGCGGTCGATCGCCTTGATCAGGCCGATGGTGCCGACCTGGACGATGTCCTCCATCGGCTCGTTGCGCGAGCGGAAGCGGGCCGCCGCGTAGCGCACCAGTGGGAGGTTGAGCTCGATGAGGGTGTCCCGGACGTACACACGCTCGGGGCTGTTCTCGTCGAGGGCGGCGAGCCGCAGGAAGAGGGAGCGGGACAGGGTGCGGGTGTCGAGGGCACCCGAGGTCACCGGCAGGGCCGGAGCCTCTACGGCGGCCTCGACAGCCGGGTTGTCGTCGAGCGCGGGCGCAGCCTCGCTCTTGATGAGCGTGAGCACCTTCGAGCTGCCCTGGTCTGCGGACATGCCACCCCCTTTGGGTCGCGGGACGGTCGCGGCGAACGCTCCATCGAGGAACGTCAGCCTTCACCTGAATACCGGAGCCGAAGCCCCGGCAAACGCTCTGCCGGAAGAATGTCACATGTCGGCAACACGCTGTAGTGACATGTCGACACGTGAGACGTGAATCCGCCCTGGATAAAGGGGGTCTGACGGTTTTTCGGCGCAGAAGTGTCGGGAACGGGCCTGGTGAGCGATTCGCTCGTGCCGGTTACGCCTCGATCCTGCTTGCGAACTGGGGTGTTCCGGAACGCGCCCCCGTGCGCCTCTTATGCATCGATCCGATTGGCGGATCGCAGCCGCTGGAAGCTACGCGCGAGTAGCCGCGAGACATGCATCTGCGAGACACCGAGTTCCGCGCTGATTTGCGACTGGGTGAGATTGCTGTAGTAGCGCAGCAGAAGGATTCGCTGTTCGCGTTCCGGCAGTTGGACCAGCAGATGCCGTACGAGGTCGCGGTGCTCCACGCCGTCCAGCGCCGGGTCCTCGTAGCCGAGGCGGTCCAGCAGTCCGGGCAGTCCGTCGCCCTCCTGCGCGGCCTCCAGCGAGGTGGCGTGGTACGAGCGCCCGGCCTCGATGCAGGACAGCACCTCGTCCTCGCCGATGCGCAGCCGCTCGGCGATCTCGGCGGTGGTCGGGGTGCGCCCGAAGGCGGTCGTCAGGTCCTCGGTGGCGCCGTTGACCTGCACCCACAGCTCGTGGAGCCGACGGGGCACGTGGACGGTCCGCACGTTGTCGCGGAAGTACCGCTTGATCTCGCCGATGACGGTCGGCATCGCGAACGTCGGGAACTGCACGCCCCGGTCCGGGTCGAAGCGGTCGATCGCGTTGATGAGCCCGATCGTGCCGACCTGGATCACGTCCTCCATCGGCTCGTTGCGGGAGCGGAAGCGGGCGGCCGCGTAGCGCACGAGCGGGAGGTTGGCCTCGATGAGCGCCCCGCGTACCCGGTTGTGCTCCGGCGTACCCGGCTGGACCTCCTTGAGCTGGGCGAAGAGCACCTGGGTGAGCGCCCGGGTGTCGGCGCCGCGGCTGCGCTGGGGGGCGGCGGGCGCCGGGGTCTGGGCGGGCGCCTCTTCCTGGGGCGGCGCAGTACTGGCCGACACGGTCAACGCCACCTCTTCATCGGTCTACAGCGGTCAACTCATCCGTCAAAAGCGGTCATAGCATCACAAGACATGTGCACTGTGTGCAAGCACCGCATAACACCGTGTTGAGGGAAGAGTTGGGGCACAAGACGCGCGAAAGCCCCCCGCCGTTCCGGCGAGGGGCCATACGAGGTGAGGGTGAGCTCAGTACGCGTAGTCCGCGATCACCCAGGTGGCGAACTCCTTCCAGAGCGCCACTCCCGCCTGGTGCTCCGGGTGCTCCACGTACCGGCGCAGCGCGTCCGCGTCCTCGAACCCCGAGTTGATGGCGAAGTCGTAGGCGATGGGCCGGTCGCTGAGGTTCCAGCCCAGCTCCCAGAAGCGGATGTCCTCGATCTTGCCGTCGAGGGCGCGGAAAGCCTCGACGCCCTTCACGACCCGCGGGTCGTCACGCACGACGCCCTCGTTGAGCTTGAAGAGGACAAGGTGGCGGATCATGTGCGCTCCCAGCTTCCGATCAGCCGCTACTGCGCCCCGTCGGCGAGCCAGGTGAAGAAGTCACCGATGGCCTTGGCGGCGTCCGATATGCCCTCGAACCCTATCTGGACGTAGTCCGCCGCCTTGGCCGGGTCCGTGATGATCACGTACAGAATGAAGACCACGAGTATGTAGACAGCGGCCCTCTTCGAATTCACCGCCACCGCGGCCTCCCCCGTGACTGTCGTGCCTGTTGGGACTCCTGTGCCGGCGGCGAGTGTAACTTCCCTACATCACATTTAAGGACCAACGACCTGCGGTTCCGGGTGCTTTGTCGAGCCCGTGGAGCCCTGGCGGGGCGCAGGACCGATGGTGACGCACGAAGGGCCCCGTCTTTCGACGGGGCCCTTCAGAAGCGGTAGCGGAGGGATTTGAACCCTCGGTGACTTGCGCCACACTCGCTTTCGAGGCGAGCTCCTTCGGCCGCTCGGACACGCTACCGAGAGAGACCTTACAACACTGTGGGGCCTGCTCTGAAATCGGTATTACCGGGTCCGGAAGAAGTCCGTGAGGAGCCGCGCGCACTCCTCGGCGAGCACCCCCTCGATCACCTCGGGACGGTGGTTGAGCCGCCGGTCCCGGACGACGTCCCAGAGCGAGCCGACCGCGCCGGCCTTGTCGTCTCGGGCGCCGTAGACGACGCGGTCCACGCGGGACTGCACCAGCGCGCCCGCGCACATCGTGCAGGGTTCCAGGGTGACGACCAGCGTGCAGCCGGCCAGCCGCCACTCCCCGAGTTCCGCGGCCGCCCGGCGGATCGCCAGGACCTCCGCGTGGGCGGTCGGGTCGCCGACCGCCTCGCGTTCGTTGTGCCCGGTCCCGAGCACGGTCGTGCCGTCCGGGGCCAGTACGACGGCCCCCACCGGCACGTCCGGGCCCGCCCGCCCGGCCTCGTCCAGGGCGAGCCGCATCGCGGCTCGCCAGCGGTCGCGTACCGGGTCAGGGGGGCCCTCGGTGGTCTCCCCGGTCAGCGGACGGTCTCCAGGACCTCCGAGGCGCCCAGGGACTCGGCGATCTCGGTGAGCGCGTCCGTCGACAGGGACTTCAGCTCCTTCTCGCTGACACCCAGGTCGTCGAGGACGCCGGGGTCACCGACCGGACCGTGCGGCACGGCCTCGGCGGAGCCGCCGCTCTCGGCGTCGTCCCCGTCCTCGTCCCCGTCCTCACCGTCCTCGGTGCCGTCGAGATCGAGGGCGTCCAGGTCGGGGTCGTCGTCCCCGGGCTCCCTTCCGAGCAGTTCGTCGGTGAGAAGGATCTCGCCGTAACTGCTGCGGGCAGCGGCGGCGGCGTCCGAGACGTAGATACGAGGGTCGTCCTCGCCGTCGATCCGGACGACGCCGAACCAGGCGTCCTCCTGCTCGATGAGCACCAGCACCGTGTCGTCCTCGGGTGAGGCTTCACGGGCCAGGTCGGCCAGATCCGACAAGGTCTCCACATCGTCGAGCTCTTTGTCGCTCGCTTCCCACCCGTCTTCGGTGCGCGCGAGCAGTGCGGCGAAGTACACCGTGACTCTCCCACTGGTCATAGGCGTGCCGGTTGGGGGTCCCCCCGGCGGAGGCTATGGGCGGGGAGGTATTGGCTCCGAGCCCCACCCACTCGGAATCGTGGCAGAAACGGAGCGTTCAGGGGACGTCTTCGGCACCCTGTGTCCGCCCGTTTTGATCGTCCACCAGCGGGATCGTACGCGGCTCGGGCGACCGGGACGTACGTGGGAGCCCGAAGAGAGCGGATCGGCCTACCAGTTGGCCTACCAGCGGAAGGTGCGCATGCGCATCGCGTGACGCAGCCGGGCCGCCTTGGCGCGCCGGGGCTGGACGCGGTCGCGCAGCTCACGGGCCTCGGCGAGGTCGCGCAGGAACTGGGCGCGGCGCCTGCGGCGCTCGGCGTCGGTCTCTTGTCGTGACTCCTGGTTCGGCATAGGCACACCACCCGGTTGCGTCCCTCCCACTTTCCCTCCGACGGGGGGTTTGATGCCAGCGGACGGGTGAAGCGAGGTTTGCCTCAGTCAGAGATGCCGCACGGGACGCCGGCGACAACGGGCCCGGTTAATGTTGTGGACATGCGTCTCCACGTCGTCGACCACCCTCTGGTCGCTCACAAGCTCACCACGCTGCGCGACCGGCGCACCGACTCCGCGACCTTCCGTCGGCTGGCCGACGAACTGGTCACCCTGCTCGCCTACGAGGCCACGCGAGACGTGCGCACCGAAGCGGTCGACATCACGACCCCGGTCACCACCACCACCGGAGTCAAGCTCTCCTACCCGCGCCCCCTGGTCGTGCCGATCCTGCGCGCCGGCCTCGGCATGCTCGACGGCATGGTCCGCCTGCTGCCGACCGCCGAGGTGGGCTTCATGGGCATGGTGCGCGACGAGGAGACGCTCCAGGCGTCCACCTACGCCACGCGCATGCCGGAGGACCTCTCCGGGCGTCAGGTGTACGTCCTCGACCCGATGCTCGCCACCGGCGGCACGCTGGTCGCGGCGATCCAGGAGCTGATCAAGCGGGGTGCGGACGATGTGACGGCCGTGGTGCTGCTGGCTGCGCCGGAGGGCGTCGAGGTCATGGAGCGTGAGCTCGCGGGGACGCCGGTCACCGTGGTGACGGCGGCGGTCGACGACCACCTCAACGAGCACGGGTACATCGTGCCGGGCCTCGGAGACGCGGGCGATCGTCTTTACGGCGCCGCTGAGTAGGTACGCCTTCTCGCCGTAGAGGGTGCGTTACGCGGGCGACTGCGGGTCCGATGTGGCTGGTCGCGCAGTTCCCCGCGCCCCTGCAGGGCGCGTTTCAGCAGGCCTTCTTTGACGACGTGGGCGTCGGCTGGGGTGCGCCCAGCTTGGCCAGTGCCTTGTCCGCCGTCGTCTTTGCCGTCAGGGACTTGAAGCCGGTCCCGATGATCAGGTCCACGTCCGTCCCCTTACGGGTGTCCGGGCGGGCCTCCGCGCCCGCGAGCTGTGTGCCGAGGACCGGCAACGAGGTGCTCACGGCGGACGTGGGCCCGAGCAGCAGGCCCGTGCCCTTGACCTTCTTGTCGAACTCCGCGCTCGCGTTGCCGACGTCGCCGATCTTGAAGCCGCGCTTCTTCAGCTCGTCCGCGGTCTTCTTGGCGAGCCCCGCCCGGGGCGTGGCGTTGAAGACGTTGACGGTGATCTGGGCGGGCTTGGGATAAGCCTTGGTGGAGGACGAGGCCGACGGGGACGCCTTCGTCGCGCAGTCCGCCTTGGAGCCGGCCGCCGAGGCCTTGTCGCCACCGCCGGTGAAGACGTCGATGAGCTGCAGCGTGCCCCAGCCGACCAGACCGAGCGCGGTGACCGAGGCGACCAGGGCGACCACGAGCCTGGCGCGCCGCCGGGGACGGCGCATGCGCGGGTACTTGTCCCCCGTGATCCGGTACTTGCCGCCCATGCCTGGGGGAGTCAGCATGCTCATGGGCGCAGCGTAGTGCGCCGGGGCGGCGATGCCTACTAAATGATCATTGGATTCGGGTCGGAAGAACCCGAAAGGGTCAACCCTTTACAAGCCCGCCACTCAATCCAGTTCGAGTACACGCGCGTGCAGCACCTGGCGCTGCTGGAGCGCCGCCCGTACCGCGCGGTGGAGGCCGTCCTCGAGATACAGGTCGCCCTGCCACTTCACGACGTGCGCGAAGAGATCGCCGTAGAACGTGGAGTCCTCGGCGAGCAGGGTTTCCAGGTCGAGCTGGCCCTTGGTCGTCACCAGTTGATCGAGGCGGACCGGGCGCGGCGCGACGTCCGCCCATTGCCGGGTGCTTTCCCGGCCATGGTCGGGGTACGGCCGGCCGTTTCCGATGCGCTTGAAGATCACACGGAAAGCCTACCGGTCAAGACCTTCCGGGCGCAGCCATGGCGACGGAGTGTGATGCTGGAAAAGATGCCGTAAACGGGGGCAAACCGGAACAGGTGCCTGAGATGAGTGACAGCGAGACCATGCCGCAGGCCGCCGCTCCCGAAGCCCCGGGGAGTGCGCCGGCCCTTCCGAAGGAGGCCCTGGAGATCGCCTCCGGGTACGCCTTCACCGGGCCCGCCCTCGATCTCGGCGCCCTCCTGTGGGACGGGGTGTGTCTGCCGGACGCGCAGGTCAGGATCCCGTTGCCGATGCTGAACCGGCACGGTCTCGTGGCGGGCGCGACGGGCACCGGCAAGACCAAGACGCTTCAGCTGATCGCCGAGCAGCTCTCCGCGCAGGGCGTTCCGGTGTTCCTCGCGGACATCAAGGGTGACGTGTCCGGGATTTCGGCGCCCGGAGCCCGTGACGACAAGGTGCAGGCCCGCGCCGCGGACGTACACCAGGAGTGGACGGCGACCGGCTTCCCGGCCGAGTTCTACGCCCTCGGCGGCCTTGGCCACGGGATCCCCGTGCGGGCGACGATCACGGACTTCGGTCCGCTGCTGCTGTCCAAGGTGCTCCAGCTCAACCAGACCCAGGAGCAGTCGCTCGGCCTGATCTTCCACTACGCCGACACCAAGGGCCTGGAGCTGTTCGACCTGAAGGACCTCAGGGCCGTCGTCACCTTCCTGACCTCGGACGAGGGCAGGAGCGAGCTGAAGAACATCGGCGGACTGTCCACGGCGACAGCGGGCGTGATCCTGCGCTCCCTCACCGCCTTCGAGGCGCAGGGCATGGCCGACTTCTTCGGGGAGCCGGAGTTCGACACGAACGAGCTGCTGCGCACGGCGGAGGACGGGCGCGGCATGGTCTCCGTCCTCGAACTGCCCGCCGTACAGGACAAACCGCAGCTGTTCTCGACGTTCCTGATGTGGCTGCTCGCCGACCTCTTCCACGATCTGCCCGAGGTCGGGGACGCCGACAAGCCGAAGCTGGTCTTCTTCTTCGACGAGGCGCATCTGCTGTTCAACGACGCCTCGAAGGCGTTCCTGGACTCGATCACGCAGACCGTCCGGCTGATTCGCTCGAAAGGGGTCGGTGTCTTCTTCGTGACGCAGACCCCGAAGGACGTACCCGCCGACGTCCTCGCCCAGCTCGGCAACCGCGTCCAGCACGCGCTCAGGGCCTTCACACCGGATGACCAGAAGGCTCTGAAGGCCACGGTGAAGACCTTCCCCAACTCGGCGTACGACCTGGAGGAGCTGCTCACCGGGCTCGGGACGGGGGAGGCCGTGGTCACGGTGCTCAGCGAGAAGGGCGCCCCGACGCCTGTCGCGGCGACCCGTCTGCGTGCCCCCGAGTCCCTGATGGGCCCCGTCGACAGCGCCGCCCTGGACGCGGCGGTGCAGGCGTCGCCGTTGCACGGGCGCTATGCACAGGCTGTGGATCGCGAGTCGGCGTACGAGAAGCTGAACGCGGCGCGGGGAGCGAAGGGGCCGGACGAGATGTCGGCCCCTCCCGCGGAGACCCCTGCCAGGAAGACCGGGTCCAGGAAGTCCGAGCCCAAGGACGACCCCTCCATGGTCGAACAGGTCGTCGGCAGCGGGGTGTTCAAGTCCCTCGCCCGCTCCCTGGGGACACAGATCGGCCGCGAGATCAGCCGCTCGGTCTTCGGTACGGCACGGCGGAGGCGGTGACCCCGCGAGGTCCCGCCTCCGCACCGGCTCAGCCTCGCTTCCCTTCCTTCACGGGCGGCTTGCTCTCCCGGGGCTGCGGCTTGGGCGTGTTGCGGGAGGCCTCGGCGCGCACGAGGGCGCGCAGGACGGCGTACGGGTCGATGGGCATGGTGGTTGCTCCTTGCGTCGCTGCTTGACTGACCTCTGGTGCGAGGGCCGGTCAGCAGCGCAGGACCACCGAGCGCAGGGTGTGCAGGGCGTACGGCGGCCGCGGCGGCGCCGGGAGGGGGCGGCCCGCCGGGGCGCCGGGCGCCGGAGCGGGCCGGGGCGCGGGGCGCAGGGGTACGACGGGACGGTGGGCGGCGCGGGCCGGTGCCCGCAGGGCCGTGTCCAGGACGTCGTACTCGGCGATCTCGCCGGCGACCGGGGTGACGGCGGTGGCGGCGTGCGCCCCGGCGTGGCCGCCCGGCACGAGCAGCGCGAGCAGCAGGACAAAGGCACGGAGCCAGGTTCTGGTGCTGCTCATGGTTGCTGGTCTGCCCCAGGGAGTACGAGGTTCATCGCGTCGTCCGTCAGATCCGCTCGCACGGGTTACTCACACCGTGCGCGGCACTCTCCCGGCCTGCCCGCGCATCCGTACCGCCGTGACGATCTCGACGATGCCCACGGCGACCAGCCAGATCCCGCCGACCACGGTGAGGACGGCGACCGACTCGAAGGGGGAGTCGATCAGCACGATCCCGGCGAGGAACGTGACGATCCCGAGGAAGATCTGCCAGCCGCGGGCGGGCATCGACGGGTCGGAGGCGGCGGCCAGAGTCTGGGTGATCCCGCGGATGAGCCAGCCGATGCCGATCCACAGGGCGAGCAGCAGGAGCGACTGCATGGGGCCGCGGAAGCAGAACAGGCCCAGCAGGATCGACAGGGCGCCGCTGATGAAGGCGAGGACGCGCAGTCCGGTCGTCTTGTGCGTGCCGAAGGCCGAGACCAGCTGGAAGACGCCGCTGACGACCAGGTAGACGCCGAACAGGATGCCGGTGGCGAGGAGCGTGGAGCCCGGCCAGATCAGCACCAGGACGCCCAGGATCAGCGATGCGATGCCGGTGATCAGGACGACCTGCCACGCCGCCTCGGACAGCGCGTGCAGGGGGCCCTCGACGGGCGGCTCGGGCTCATGGGAGCGCTGCTGCGTGTGGACCTTGCGGTCGTCGAACTCCCGGCCCCAGGAGGAGCCGTGCGGTGCCTCGGTCATGGTCCATGCTGGGACCGCGTACGGCCGCCCCGCACGGTGGGCTGGGCCGATCGGCTTACTTGCCGGCCGCCTTCGCGGCCTTCGCCGCAGCCTTCATCTCCTGCTTGTGCGCCCGTACCTTGACCAGCGACTCCGGGCCGGTGATGTCGGCGACCGACCGGAAGGACCCGGCCTCGCCGTACCCGCCCGCCGCCTCCCGCCAGCCCTTGGGCTGTGCGCCCAGCTGCTTGCCCAGCAGGGCCAGGAAGATCTGGGCCTTCTGCTTGCCGAAGCCGGGCAGGTCCTCCAGCCGGCGGAGCAGTTCGCGTCCGTCGTCCACGCCCTTCCAGACGAGCTCGGCGTTGCCGTCGTAGTGCTCGACGAGGTACTGGCACAGCTGCTGGATCCGCTTGGCCATGGAGCCCGGGTAGCGGTGGACCGCCGGCTTGTCCGAGAGCAGGGTCGCGAAGGCGTCCGGGTCCTGCACGGCGATCTCGTGCGCGTCGAGGTCGTCCAGACCGAGCCGGTCCGCGATCGTCCGGGGTCCCTTGAACGCCCACTCCATCGGAACCTGCTGGTCCAGCAGCATCCCGACCAGCGCGGCGAGCGGGGAGCGCCCGAGGAGTTCGTCGGCCTCGGGGTCCTGGGCGAGGTGAAGGGTGACGTCCATGACCCCGATCATGCCGCGTACGGGGTCAGGCCGCCCGCCAGTACCCCAGCGCGTGCATCCGCTCCTTGGGGACGCCCAGGTCCTTGCGGACGTACGAGGACAGGGTGCGGGTCGTCCTGGTGTCGCAGGCGATCCAGACGTAGGCGTCCGGGTGGGCCCTGAGGAGGTCGGGAAGGTCGGTCCTCACCCGGTCGACGAGACCCGCACCGGTGCGGACGTCATGGCGGGACGGGTCCGTGCGGAAGGGGAGGCCGTCCGTGCCGCCCTCGAACCAGACCGTCGCCGGGGACGAGTCCAGCGCTTCCAGCAGGGAGTTGATGGCGGGCAGGGACGCCGGGTCGCCGATCGCGAAGACATGGGTCGGTGACGGGTCGGGGTTCTCGAACGCCGTGCCGTGGACCGTCGCCTCGATGGTGTCGCCGGGCTTCGCGTTCCGCGCCCAGTCGCTCGCCACGCCCTCGTGGAGGGCGAACTCCAGGCCGAAGGTGCCGGCCGCGGGGTCCGGGTCGACCAGGGTGTAGGCCCGCTGGTGCGGCTTGCCCGCGTCGGAGAACCACAGCCGCACCCACATCGTGGGGTGGACGCCGGTCGCGGCGAGCATGCCGCCGTCGGTGAGGTGGATGCGTCGGTAGGTCGAAGTGACGTCCTCGGCGCCGGTGACGGTGAGGACGTAGTCCTTGGCCCGCAGCAGTTTGAGGACCGCGCCCTCCCAGCCGTGCCCCTGCCCCATCGTCTCTTCACTCCTCGCGTACGATTTCACCACCAGTTACTTAGGTGAGCCTAACCTAAAGCACAGGAGAGACCCAGAGTGAGCGCCGAGATCTACCGTGATGTCTGGGGTGTCCCGCATCTGCGTGCCGACAGCGTGCGCGAACTCGCCCGCGTCCAGGGCATCGTCACCGCCCGCGACCGGGCCTGGCAGCTGGAGGTCGAACGGCACCGGGCCCGCGGCACCTCGGCGTCCTTCCTCGGTCCCGACGCCCTGCCCTGGGACCGGTTCGTGCGCAGGGCCCGGCTGGAGGACACCGCGAGACGTTGCTTCGCGCATCTGGAGAGACGGGACCCGGAGACGGCCGACTGGGTACGGGCGTACGTCGACGGGGTCAACGAAGGGCTCGCCGACGCGACCCTGCCCCTCGGTGCCCCCGGCCGCTGGGAGCCCTGGACCCCCCTCGGCGTCTGGCTCGGTGCCCACATCCTCTTCGCGGGCTTCCCCGCCAAGCTCTGGCGCGAGCAGGCCGTCAAGCACCTCGGCGAGGAGGCCGTCGGGCTCTTCGCCATCGACGGTCCCGGCACCTCCGGCAGCAACGGCTGGCTGGTGAGCGGCGAGCGGACCGTGACCGGGCAGGCCGTCATCGCCGGCGACCCGCACCGCTTCATCGAGGACCCCGGCGTCTACCAGCAGATCCACCTCTCCTGCCCGGAGTTCGACGTCGTCGGCCTCGCCGTCCCGGGCGTCCCCGGCATCGCCCACTTCGGCCACACCGGCACGGTCGCCTGGGCCATCACCAACGCCATGGCCGACTACCAGGACCTGTACGAGGAACGGCTGCGGCGGACCGGGGCCGGTGTCGAGGCCCTCGGCCCGGACGGGAGTTGGACGCGCGCGTCCCGGCACACCGAAACCGTCGAAGTCGCCGGCGAGGAGCCCGTCGAGGTCGAGGTCATCGAGACCGAGCGCGGGCCCGTCATCGCCGGCGGCCCGGAAGGGCTCGACGACGGCACGCCGCTCGCCCTCAGCCTCCGCACCCCGCCTCGCGTCACCGGCGACCTGGGCTTCAGCACCCTGCTCCCCCTGCTGCGGGCCCGCCGGGTCGCCGACGTGGACCGGGCCTTCGACAACTGGGCCGAGCCCGTCAACGTCGTACAGGCCGCCGACACCGAGGGCGGGCTGCTGCACCGGGTCGCGGGCCGGGTGCCGGTGCGGTCCGAGGCCAACCGCACCCGTGTCGTCCCCGCCTGGGAGACCGGGTACGAGTGGCAGGGCTGGCACGACATGCCCCGCGCCGGACTCACGGAGGACGGCGTCGCCGTCATGGCCAACCAGCGAGGTCCGGCGGCACCGCTCGGTGTCGAGTTCGCCCCGCCGCACCGCGCGAACCGCATCGCGGCGATGCTCGCGGAGCAGGACAAGTGGTCGGCCGGGGACATGCCCGCCCTCCACATGGACACGTATCTGGCCTCCGCCGGGCCCCTGTTGGACCACCTCGCCGCCCTCCGGGATCTGACCCCACGGGCCGCGGAGCTCACCGGCACCCTCCTGCGCTGGAACCGCCGCATGGACGCGGACAGTGAGGACGCCGCCCGCTACTCGGCGGTGCGCGGCGCCGTCGTCCGCCGACTCGCCGCCCACCCCGTGTTCGCCGCGCTGACCGCCCCACCCGCCTACCCCGAGGTTCTCCTCCCCTGGCTCGGACTGACCCCGCGCATCGGCTACGCCCTCGAACACCTGCTGCGCGCCGAGGAGTTGTACGGCATCGACCGCCCCGCCGAGATCCGCGCGGCCGTCGAGGAGGTGGCCGCCGGGAAGCCGCCCGCGACCTGGGGCGAGACCCACCGGCTGTACCCGTGGCGGGCGTTGCCGAACACCTCGTACGAGACGTACGACGAACCCGGTCTCTCCGGCGACCACGACTGCGTGCTGTGCACCTCCGCCGTGCCCGGTCTGACCGACCTGGCCGCGCGCGGTCCGGCCGCCCGCTACGTGTGGGACCTGGCCCGGCGTGAGGACAGCCGCTGGGTGGTGCCGTTCGGCGCCTCGGGCGTGCCCGGCTCGCCCCATCACCGTGATCAACTTCCCCTGTGGCTCACGGGCGACCTCGTCCCGGTCGTCACCGACTTCGAACAGCTCAGCAAGGAGAGCGATGTCTGACACCTACGTCCATGAGCAGGAGGTCGACGGCTTCGGCACCGTCCGTGTGCGCACCCTCGACGCGAAGGCCGACGCGGAGGTGCTGCACGGCTGGGTCAGCGAGGAACGGGCCGCCTTCTGGGGCATGAACGGCCTCACCCAGGACCAAGTGGCCGAGATCTACGCCCACATGGACACCCTCGACACCCACCACGCCTATCTGCTCGAGAAGGACGGCGAGCCGGTCGGACTGCTCCAGACCTATGAGCCGGAGGCCGACCGGGTCAGCGAGTGCTACCCCGTCGAACCAGGTGACATCGGCGTCCATCTGCTGCTCGCGCCGGCCGGAGCGGACGGCGGACGGTCCGGCTGGTCGTCGGCGCTGCTGGGCGCCGTCGCGTCGTACGTCCTGCTCGGCCTGGGCCGCGAGCGGGTCGTGGTCGACCCCGACGTACGCAACGAGAAGGCGATCGCCCGGTTCCTGCGGCAGGGGTTCGTGGCCGGGGAGCGGGTCGTGCTGCCGGAGATCGACATCCCGGATGTGCATCTGCCCGAGAAGCACGCTCAACTGGCCTTCCTGGCCAGGGAGGTAGCCTTCCCGGCGTGACCCCAGAAGACCTCGTCGCCCACTACGGACTGGAGCCGATCCCGCGAGAGGGGGGTCTGTTCCGCCGTACCTGGGCGGGCCCCGAGCGCGCGGACGGCAGACCGGAGGGCTCGGCCATAGTCGCCCTGCTCACCGCCGACGACTTCTCCGCCCTGCACCGCCTGCCCGGCGACGAGATCTGGCACTTCTACCTCGGCGACCCCCTGGAACTCCTGCTCCTGTCCCCGGACGGCACATCGAGCACTCCGGTGCTGGGCCCCGACGTCCTCGCCGGTCAGCACGTCCAGCTGACCGTCCCAGGCGGCACCTGGATGGGGGCGCGCACGCGGGGCGCGTGGACGTTCTTCGGCTGCACGATGGCTCCCGGGTTCACCTACGAGAGCTATGAGCACGGCGACTCCGAGGCCCTGATGGCGCAGCATCCCGCCGACGCCGACCGGATCGCGCGACTGTGTCGTCCATGAGACTCCTCGAAGGACAGGTCGCCCTCGTCACGGGCGCGGGCGGAGGTATCGGGCGGGGGATCGCGGTGCGGTTCGCCGAACAGGGGGCGGCCGCGGTCGTCGTGCACTGCCGTACGGCGGTGACGGCGGCGGAGGAAGTGGCGGCCCGGGTCCGGGAGTCGGGCGCGCGGGCCGTCGTCCTCCAGGCGGATCTGACGGACGAGAACGACTGCCGGGAACTGGTCCGGGAGGCGGACGCGTGGGGCGGCGGACTGACCGCGCTGGTCAACAACGCGGGGGTGCAGCCGGTGCGGGAGCTGCCCGGGATGACGGCCGCCGAGTGGCGTGAGGTCGTCGACACCAACCTGACGAGCGCCTTCGCGTGCACACAGGCGGCGGCGGAGGTCATGGAGCACGGCGGCGGCTCGGTGACGCACATCGCCTCGATCGAGGCGCACGGTCCCGCCGCCGGGCACGCCCACTACTGCGCGTCCAAGGCCGCCCTGGTGATGCACGCCCGGTCGGCGGCCCTGGAGTACGGGCCTCGCGGCATCCGCGTCAACAGCGTCTCGCCCGGGCTGATCGACCGGGAGGGGCTGGCGCGGGACTGGCCGGAGGGTGTGGAACGGTGGCATGCGAAGGCGCCCCTGGGCCGGCTGGGCCGACCCGAGGACATCGGCGACGCCTGTGTGTTCCTCGCCTCGCCGCTCGCCACCTGGATCACCGGGCAGGACCTGGTCGTGGACGGGGGAGTGTCGGCGCGGCCCACGTGGTGAGTGTTCCGGCGCCGGTGTCCGTACATAACGCGGAGCTGCGGGGACGGAGTACTGACGTGGAGCGTGACGGTGGACGAGGACGGCGGCGAGTTCAAGGGCTGGTGCTGCTGGGCACCGTGCTGGTCCTGCTCCTCTTCGGCGGCGCGGGACCGGCGTCGGCCCATGCCGCCCTCCGCTCCACCGACCCCGAGGACGGAACCGTCCTCAAGTCCGCCCCCGCGTACATCACCCTGACCTTCACCGAGTCCGTCGGTCTGCTCGACGACTCCTTCCGCGTGCTGAGCCCGAAGAACGAGCGGGTGCGCACGGGGGAGGCCGGGCATGTGCCGGGGAGTTCGGACACCGCCCGGGTGTCGCTGCCCGCCTCCGGGCTCGGCGAGGGCACCTTCACGGTGGCCTGGCGGGTCGTCTCGGCGGACAGCCATCCGGTGTCGGGGGCGTTCACCTTCTCCGTCGGGAAGCCCTCGGCGACGGTGGTGACCGTGGACCCGGGACCCGTGGAGAACCCGGCGACGGCCGGCCTCTACAACATCGCCCGCTACCTGGCCTATCTCGCGGTGGCGCTGCTCATCGGCACGGCGGTCTTCCTCGCGCTGTGCCGCCCGGCGGACGCCAACATCCTGCCCAGGCTGCTGCGGGTGGGCTGGTGGACGCTGGCGGGGGCCACGGTCGCGCTGTTCGTGCTGCGGGCGCCCTACGAGGCCGGCACGGGTCCCGCGGCGGCCTTCGACGCCGCGGCCTTCGAACGGACGGTGACGAGCAGGCCGGGGCTGGTGCTGCTGGCCCGGCTGGTGCTGCTCGCGCTGACGGCGGTCTTCCTCCTGCGGCTGTTCCGGCGCCGCCGGTCCTCCTACGCGATCGGCGCCGCCCTCGCCCTCGGCCTCGCCCTCACCTGGGCCGCCGGTGAGCACGCCTCCGCCGGCATCCAGGTGCCCGTGGCGATGGCCTCCTCGGTCCTGCACGTCCTGGCGATGGCGGCCTGGCTGGGCGGTCTGACGGCACTGGTCGTCACGCTGTACCGGGCGGCGGTCGTCGAACCGGCCACGGTCACCCGCTTCTCCCGCCTCGCCTTCGTCTCCGTGACCGTCCTGGTCGTCACCGGCGTCTACCAGTCCTGGCGTGGCCTGGGCTCCTGGGGCGCGTTCACCGACACGACGTACGGCCGGCTCCTGGTCGCCAAGCTGATCGTGGTGGTCGTGCTGCTGACGGCGGCCGGGTTCTCGCGGCTGTGGACGGTACGCCTGGCGACGGCGGACGAGCGGACCGCCGTACCGGAACGGGTGCCGGAGCCGGTGGGCGGGCCGCCGCTGCCGGAGTCGCCCGAGGAGCCGCCGGTCGTTCCGGACCGCCGTGGTCTGCGGCGCTCCGTCCTCGCCGAGGTCACCATCGGTGTCGTGGTGCTGGTCCTCACGACCGTGCTCACCGGCACCGTGCCGGGCCGCGCGGAGGCGGAGGCCGCTCAGAGCCCCGCGGCCACCGGTCTGCCCGTCGCGTCCGTCTCCTACGTCCCCTTCGACATCGGCGGCGCCCGGGGCAAGGTGCAGATCACCCTCGACCCGGGCCGGGTCGGCCGGAACTCGGTGGAAGCGGTGGTCCTGGACGCCGAGGGCGGTTTCGCCATCGTCCCCGAACTCCGCCTCTCCTTCACCCTCCCGTCCCAGGACATCGGCCCGCTGGACGCCGAGCTGACCGACAAGGGCGGCTACTGGGGAACCAACGACCTCGACCTCCCGATCGGCGGCACCTGGGAGATGAAGGTGACGGTCCGCGTCTCCGAGGTCGACCAGGTCAGCGTGGAGAAGTCCGTCGTGATCGGCTAGGGCTGGGGCAGCACCCGGCCGAGCGGCCGAAGATCCCCCACCGAGGAACCGCAGCACCCAGGTGCCCACGGTGAGCCGGCTTGTTCGACCGGTCGAAGGCGATTCGGACGATCGGATCGATCTTGGATGTGTCGGTCACGTTTCCACAAAGGTGACGGTCATCTCTTGACGCATGACAGGACATACGGCTGTCATTACGCCACCGTGTTCGGTCAAGTTGATTTCTGGTCGTTTACGACGGACTTCGACACACTCCCCTGCCTGGCCGAACCCTGCCCCTCAGGAGCCGTTCATGCCCGACTTCTCCCTCCCCTCCGCGAGCCGCCGTTCCGTCCTGCGCGGCATAGGCGGCGCCGCCGTGCTCGGTGCCGGCATCCCCCTGCTGAGCGCCTGCGGCGGCAGCGGAGCCTCGTCCGACCCGAAGACGGTCACCCTCGGCTCCAAGGCGTCCGACCCGGTGCCGAAGAAGGCCTTCGCGGACATCTACGCGGGCTTCAAGAAGGACTCCGGGATCACGGTCGACGTGAACACCAAGGACTCCAACACCTTCCAGGAGCAGATCAACGCCTACCTGCAGGGCACGCCGGACGACGTGTTCACCTGGTTCGCGGGCTACCGGATGCAGTTCTTCGCGGCCAAGGGCCTCGCCACCCCGATCGACGACGTGTGGCAGACCATCGGGGGCAACTTCCCCGAGGCGATGAAGAAGCTCAGCAAGGGCGAGGACGGCAAGTACTACTTCGTGCCGCTCTACTCGTACCCGTGGGCGCTCTTCTACCGGAAGAGCGTCTTCAAGCAGTACGGCTACGAAGTCCCCACCACCTGGGACCAGCTGGTCGCCCTGTGCAAGCAGATGGAGAAGGACAAGCTCGTCCCGATCGCCTTCGGCGACAAGGACGCCTGGCCCGCGCTCGGCACCTTCGACCAGATCAACTTCCGCCAGAACGGCTACGACTTCCACGTCGACCTGATGGCCGGAAAGGCCGCCTGGACCGACGCCAAGGTGCGCAAGGTCTTCGACCTGTGGACCGAGATCCTCCCGTACCACCAGGAGGGCGCCACCGGCCGCACCTGGCAGGACGCGGCCCAGACCCTGGCCTCCAAGAAGGCCGGCATGTACCTCCTCGGCACCTTCGTGGCCCAGCAGTTCACCGACAAGGCCGCCCTGGACGACCTCGACTTCTTCGCCTTCCCGGAGATCGACCCGGCGTACGGCCAGGACACCGTCGAGGCCCCGACCGACGGCTTCATGATGAGCAAGAGCCCGAAGAACAAGGCCGGTGCGGTCAAGCTCCTGGAGTACCTGGGCACCCCGGCCGCCGAGGAGATCTACCTCAAGTCGGACCCCAGCGTGGTCGCCGCCTCCACCAAGGCCTCCACCGACGCGTACACCGCCATCCAGAAGAAGGCGTACGAGATGATCTCGGGCGCCAAGAGCCTCACCCAGTTCATGGACCGCGACAGCCGCCCCGACTTCACCTCGACGGTCATGCAGCCCGCGCTGCAGAAGTTCGTGCGCGATCCCAAGGGCATCGACAGCTTGCTCAGCTCGATCGAGCGCCAGAAGAAGACGATCTTCGCGTCCAGCTGACCACGATGACCACCGACACCCCCACGAAGTCCCCGGAGGCGGCCCCCGAGCCGCCTTCGGGCACTGCCCCGGTCAAGAAGCGGGTCCCGCAGGGACACAAGCGCCTGCTCACCCGCCGCGACCGGCTCACGCTCGGCTTCATGGCCGGCCTGCCGACGATCCTGCACGTGGCCCTGGTCTGGGTCACCGCGCTCGCGTCGATCCTCCTCGCCTTCACCTCCTGGAACGGCATCGGCTTCGACTCCATCCAGTGGGTCGGGCTCGAGAACTTCAAGGAACTGTTCACCAACAACCCGCAGTTCTGGCCCGCCGTCGAGCACAACGTCATCTGGTTCGTGGTGCTCATCTGCATCCCGACCCCGCTCGGCCTGTTCCTGGCCGTGCAGCTGGACAAGAAGATCAAGTTCAGCCGGGTCTACCAGACGGCCTTCTTCCTGCCGGTCGTGCTGTCCATGGCCGTCATCGGATTTGTCTGGCAGCTCGTCTACAACCCCGACACGGGCCTGATCAACAGCGTCATCGGGGCCAACAAGCCCGGCCACTACATCGACTGGATCGGCGACCCGGACCTCAACCTCTGGGCGATCCTCATCGCCGCCTCCTGGCGGCACACCGGGTACATGATGATCCTCTACCTGGCCGGCCTGAAGGGCGTCGACCCCTCCCTGCGGGAGGCGTCCGCGCTGGACGGGGCGAGCGAGTGGCAGACGTTCAAGAACGTCATCTTCCCGGTGCTGCGGCCCACCAACACGGTCGTCCTGGTCGTCACGATCATCGAGGCGCTGCGCGCCTTCGACCTGGTCTTCGTCTTCAACAAGGGCGCCGAGGGCACCGAGCTGCTGTCGATCCTCGTGACCAACAACATCATCGGTGAGTCCAGCCGGATCGGGTACGGATCGGCGATCGCGGTCGTGCTGCTGCTGATCTCGCTCGTCGTGATCATCCCCTATCTGGTGTCCACGTTCCGGAAGGAGCGGCGCGCATGAGCACCCTCGCTCTGAAGAAGCCGAGGACACCGGTGCGCCCCGCCCGGGTCCTGCTGCACGTCGTCCTGGCCACCATGGCCCTGGCCTGGCTCGCCCCCCTGCTCTGGGCGATCTACGCGGCCCTGCGGCCGTACGCGGAGACCAGCGAGAAGGGCTATGTCTCCTGGCCCGACAAGCTGAGCTTCGACAACTTCACCAACGCGTTCACGCAGTCGGACATGACGCACTACTTCGTCAACACGGTGATCATCGCCGTGCCGGCGGTGCTGGTGACCCTGTTCCTCTCCTCGATGGTGGCCTTCTACGTCAGCCGCTTCGACTTCCGCCTCAACCTCGCCCTGCTGCTGCTCTTCACCGCGGGCAACCTGCTCCCCCAGCAGGTCATCATCACCCCGCTGTACCGCCTGTACCTGCTCATCGACCTGCCCGGCATCACCATGTCCGGCAAGCTGTACGACTCCGCACTCGGCCTGGTCCTCATCCACGTGGCGTTCCAGTCCGGCTTCTGCGCGTTCGTACTGAGCAACTACATGCGCTCGCTCCCGCACGAACTGACCGAGGCCGCCCTCGTCGACGGCGCCTCCGTGTGGCGGCAGTACTGGCAGATCACGCTCCCGCTGTGCAAGCCCGCGATGGCCGCCCTGGGCACGTTGCTGTCCATCTGGATCTACAACGACTTCTTCTGGGCCCTGGTCCTCATCTCCACCGGCGAGAACATGCCGATCACCTCGGCGCTCAACAACCTCTCCGGTACGTACTTCACGGACCCGAACCTGGTCGCCGCGGGCGCCCTGCTCACCGCGATCCCCACGCTCATCGTGTACTTCGTGCTCCAGCGTCAGTTCGTCAGCGGTCTGACGCTCGGCGCCAACAAGGGCTGAGTCCTTCCACCGCAGCCCCTTCTTGAAAGAGAACCACCGTGTCCCACTCCTTCACCCCGGTCGCCTCCGTGCCCGTGGACGCGCGCACGGCCCGTGTCCACGAGGAGGGCTGGCAGTCCTGGAGCCCCAGCGGCGCCTACGCCCTCGGTGACAAGCCGTACCGCCCGACGAACGACAACTGGGCGACGGTCTGCTACCGGCCGGGCGTCACGGTTCCCCACGGCACCTTCCAGGGCGAGGGGCTGCTGGCCCTGGACCCGGGCGACGGCTCGGCGGTCCGCCTCTGGGCCGCCGTGGACCCGACCCGGGAGGTCCCGTCGATCCGGCTGGCCGTCACCGGTGACCTGGCGGAGATCAGCGCCGACGGGCCGGTGAAGGAGTGGACGGGCACGGGCATCCAGGAGGTACTGGGGAGTTGGGCCGCCTCGCTGGAGGTGGCTCCCCCGCGCCCGGCGCCCACCGTCTGGTGCTCCTGGTACGAGTACTTCACGCAGGTCACCGAGGACGACATCCACGAGAACCTCCGCGCGATGGACACCCTCGACCTGCCCATCGCCGTCGTCCAGATCGACGACGGCTACCAGAAGGCCCTCGGTGACTGGCTCACCCTCTCCGGCCGCTTCCGCTCCCGCCAGGGCATCGCGGACGCCATCCGGGCGCGGGGCAGAAGGGCCGGCATCTGGACGGCACCCTTCCTCGTCGACCCGGCGAGCGACCTGGCCGCCGAGCACCCCGACTGGCTGGTCAAGGACCTCGACGGCGGCTTCCTGCACGCAGGCCGCAACTGGGGCCACGACCTGAGCGTCCTGGACACGACCCACCCGGAGGCGGCGGAGTATCTGGCGGACGTCTTCCGGACGCTGCGCGCCGAGGGCTACGACTACTTCAAGGTCGACTTCCTGTACGCGGGCGCGCTGGAGGGCGTGCGGCATTCCGACGCGGACCCCCTCACGGCGTACCGCCAGGGCATCGAGCTGATCCGCGAGGCGATCGGCGAGGACGCCTACCTCCTGGGCTGCGGCGCCCCGCTCCTGCCCTCCATCGGCCTCTTCGACGCCATGCGCGTCAGCCCCGACACGGCCCCGCACCGCCGCCCCGAGGCCGACGACTACAGCCAGCCCGGCCAGGACCCGGCGGAGTTCACGGGTGTCGGCCGCCAGTGGCAGCACGGCCGGTTCTGGGTCAACGACCCCGACTGTCTGATGGCCCGCCCGGCCGTGGAGACCCGCGAACGCTGGGCGGCCCATGTGGAGGCGACCGGCGGTCTGATGGCGTCGAGCGACCGGCTGCTGTCCCTGGACCAGTGGGGTGTGGAGACGACCCGCCGACTCCTGAGCGGAGACGCCCGATGATCCCGCAGGGCATCGCCTACGGCGGCGACTACAACCCCGAGCAGTGGCCCGAGGAGGTCTGGGCCGAGGACATGCGCCTCATGGTCGAGGCCGGCGTGACCATGGTCAGCGTCGGGATCTTCTCCTGGGCGCTCCTGGAGCCGAAGGAGGGCGCGTACGACTTCTCCCTGCTGGACCGCGTCCTCGACATGCTCTACGCCCACGGCATCGCGGCGGACCTGGCGACCCCGACGGCGGCACCGCCGGCGTGGTTCTTCGTCGAGCACCCCGAGGCGCTCCCCGTGGACAAGGACGGCAGGGCACTGTCGTACGGCAGCCGCCAGACGTTCTGCCCGTCGAGCCCGGCCTATCGCGAGGCGGCGCTGCGGATGGCCCGTGCGCTCGGGCAGCGGTACGCCGGCCACCCGGCGGTCGTGATGTGGCACGTCCACAACGAGTACGGCTGTCACAACCCGGAGTGCTTCTGCGAGGAGAGCGCGGCGGCGTTCCGGGGCTGGCTGCGCGAGAAGTACGGCAGTCTGGAGGCGCTCAACGACGCCTGGGGCACCCGCTTCTGGAGCCAGTGGTACTACGACTGGGACGAGATCATCCCGCCCCGCGCCACGGGCGCCGTCCCCAACCCCACCCACCAGCTGGACTGGCGCCGCTTCTGCAGCGACGCACTGCTCTCGCTGTGCGAGGCGGAACGCGAGGTCCTGCGGGAGGCGGCGCCGGAGATCCCCGCGACCACCAACTTCATGGTGATGCACAACTTCGACGCGCTGGACTACTGGCGCTGGGCCCAGAAGCTGGACGTGGTCTCCAACGACCACTACCTCCAGTCCACCGACCCCGAGTCGCACATCGACCTCGCGCTCAGCGGCGACCTGGTCCGCTCGCTGGCCGGCGGGCCCTGGCTGCTGATGGAGCACTCGACGGGCGCGGTGAACTGGCAGCCGGTCAACCGGGCGAAGAATCCGGGGGAGTTGCGCCGCAACGCGCTGGCCCATGTGGCCCGGGGCGCCGACGGCATCGCCTACTTCCAGTGGCGGGCGGCGAAGGCGGGCGCCGAGCAGTGGCACTCGGCGATGCTGCCGCACGCGGGGACGGACAGCCGGATCTGGCGTGACGTGGTCCGACTGGGCGCGGATCTGAAGGCGTTGGGGGAGGTGCGCGGCTCGACCGTTCCGGCGCAGGTGGCCATCGTCTGGGACTGGGACGCCCGTTGGGCCCTGGAACTGCCCTCGCAGCCGAGCGCGGAGCTCCGCTTCCAGGAGCTGGTCCGTGCCTGGTACGAGCCGTTGTGGCGGTCGGGCATCGCGGTGGACTTCGTTCACCCGGAGGCGGACCTGTCGTCGTACCGCCTGGTGCTGGCGCCCAGCCTGTACCTGGTAGATGACGAGGGCGCGGCGAATCTGACGGGCTTCGCGGAGCGCGGCGGCACGCTGGCCGTGGGCTTCCACAGCGGCGCGGTCGACGCCAACTGCCATGTGCGGCTGGGCGGTTACCCGGGTGCGTTCCGCGAGGCGCTCGGGGTGCGCACGGACGAGCTGTTCCCGCTGCTGCCGGGTGAGTCGGTGGAGCTGAGCGACGGCGGTTCGGCGCGGCTGTGGTCGGAACGGGTGCGTCTGGCGGGCGCGGAGGCGATCACGACGTACACGACCGGCCCGCTGGCGGACGTACCCGCGGTGACCCGCAACTCCTTCGGCATGGGCACCACGTGGTACCTGGCCACACAGCCGGACCCGGCGACGCTCGCAGCTCTCCTGGACCGCATCCGCACGGAGGCGGGAGTGATGCCGGTCCTCAGTGCTCCGGAGGGTGTGGAGGCGGTGCTGCGGCGCGGTGCGGACGCGGACTACCTCTTCCTGATCAACCACACCGGGGCGAGCGCGGAGATCTCGGTGTCCGGCGAGGCCACCGAGCTGCTCACCGGGAAGCCGGTGCCGGGCGTGGTCACCGTCGCGGCGGGCGAGGTGGCGGTGGTGAGGGAGCCGCGCGGGTGGCGATGAGTTTCTCCGCGGGCACCGGTCATAGTGGCGACACCTACGAGAGGACGTGACGCACATGACCGGACCCGTGAAGGGCCCCGCCTCCTACTTCCCCTCCATCGAGAAGAAGTACGGCCACCCGATCGCCCACTGGCAGGACCTGATCCGCACCTCCCCGCTGACCCGGCACATGCAGCTCGTCACCTGGCTCAAGACGGAACACGGCCTCGGCCACGGCCACGCCAACGCGCTGGTGGCGCACACCCTGGCCGAGGGCAAGTGACCCACCGGCTCCCGGGCCCATTACCACTCCCGGCTGTGGTTCAGCTGTTCTGGAACCTCTTGGTCCGTTAAATCCCGGAGAACTCTTCTACAACCTTCCGTCACATACGTCTGTCTGCCTTACGCAGAGATGTTCGACAGGTTCATGGAAGAGGAGCTCAGAACGTGACCGTGCGTTCCTTTGCCCGGCGGATGCGCCCGCGAGTCGAGCGGAAGGCCGCCGAGAGCGTGTGGCAGCTGCGTACCATGCGGCGGCGCCGCCGGGCCGCGGTCACGGATCCGGTGCTCCGCCCGGTGGCGGTGCGCGGCCAGCAGCTCTACGGCCGGGTCGTGACGCGGTTCAGCGCCGCCGAGGCGGCCGCCGCCAACCTCGGCCTGGTCGTCGCCGCGCTGGAGCAGGAAGGGATCCCGTACTTCCTGGTGCCGGCCGCCCGCACCCGGCACACGGTCGGCGTGAACGTCGTCGACCGGGAGCGCCTGCTCACCGCCCTGGAGACGCAGAACGAGGGCAAGGCGGTCTTCATCGGCCGCCCGATGCCCGGCGGAAAGCTCAAGCACCCCGCGCTGTTCATGGACGGCGCGCTGCCTGCCGGGCTGCGGACCGCCCCCATCCTGCGGGTCGGGGAGAACCACCTCGGACCCTCGGGCCAGCTGCTCGCCGGTCCCGAGCTCGCCTGCGACATCGAGTTCTGGGAGGACGGCGCCGAACTCCTCGCCTCCGCCGACGGCCCCCGGCGGCTGGCCAAGGTGCAGCCGCAGGCGTCCGAGGACATCTTCGCCGACTCTCTCGTCGCACCCCGGAACAACGGCATCACCGACGTCCTCCCGGCCTCCGAGCAGCAGCCCGCCACCGTCCGGGTCGGCGACCGCGAGCTGCCGAGCTTCGTCCCGCTCACCCTGCCGACCATCGACGACGTGACCTTCCCCGTCGACGTCGTCTACACCTGGGTCGACGGCGAGGAGCCCGAGATGCGGGCCAAGCGGGCCCGCCACCAGGACCGCGGCACCGCCGAGATCCTGGACAAGGAGACCAACGCCTCCCGCTACACCAGCCACGACGAGCTGAAGTACTCGCTGCGCTCGCTCGCGATGTACGCCGACTTCGTCCGGCACATCTACATCGTGACCGACGGCCAGAAGCCGCACTGGCTCGACGACACGGCCCCCGGGATCACGGTCGTCGACCACCGCGACATCTTCCCCGAGGGCGTCCTGCCGGTCTTCAACTCGCACGCGATCGAGACCCGGCTGCACCACATCCCGGGCCTGTCGGACCACTACCTCTACTTCAACGACGACGTGTTCGTCGGCCGCCGGGTCACCCCGGAGCACTTCTTCCACGGCAGCGGCCTGATGAAGATCCCGGTGTCCCCGCTCAAGATCGGCGTCGGCAAGCCGCACGCCGAGGAGACGGCCACCAACTCCGCCAGCAAGAACGTCCGCCGGCTCCTGCTGGAGAGATTCGGGCGGATGACGACGAACAACTTCATGCACACTCCGCTGCCCCAGCAGCGCCGAACCCACCAGGTGCTCGAAGAGCTCTTCCCGGAGGACATCCGCCGCACCACGGCCTCCCGCTTCCGCTCCCCGCAGGACATCGCGGTGACGGCCCCGCTGCTCTACCAGTACGCCCTGATGACCGGCCACGGCCTGCCGGGCAAGTACAGCTTCCGGTACGTCAACATCAGCCGCCCGGACGCCGACCGACGCCTGGCCGACCTGCGCCGCAACCGCCGCTTCGACTTCTTCTGCCTCAACGACGTCGACGTGCCGCCCGAGGAACGGGAGCAGGTGAGCGTCCGGATGAACGAGTTCCTGGAGGACTACTTCCCCTTCCCGAGCCCGTACGAGAAGCAGAGCTGACGGGGCCGGGGGGTAGGACATGGGGGGCATGGACATCCGTGACCGCTTCGGAATGCCGGGGGGCATCCGAACGGTCCGGGACTTTCTCGTACGCCTGAGACTCCGGCTCGCGGCCCGGCTCTGGGCGCTGCGCACGGCCCGGGCCCGCCGGCGCCTGCGGGCCGCCGTCCCCGGGCTGCGCCGGGTCACCTTCGGACCGACGCGGCTGTACGGCCGTACAGTCGCCGGATACACCGCCGCGGACGCCGTCGAGGCCGATCTCGAACGGGTCTGCACCCTGCTGGACGGGCTCGGCGTCCCGTACTTCCTGGTCCCCGCCGACCACGGACAGGGGGTGCCGCGCCAGGTCATCGGCGTGGCGGAGACGTACCGCGGCACGATCCTCCCGCGGGCCGCCCAGCGCTTCGCCTCCGGTGTGGGGTACGTCGGGGCCGTGGGACCGGACGGCGGGGTGACCGCCGCGGCGCTGTGGGCCGACGGGAAGCTGCCGCGGGCGCTCCGGCGGGCCGAGGTGCTCCGCACCGGCGTGGTGCGCCTGGGCCCCGAGGGCCAGGTCCTCACCGGTCTCGAAACGGGCTGTGACATCGAGTTCTGGCGGCACGGCCGGGACCTCGGCACGGACCCCTCCTGGCTCACCGTGCCCGGCAGCCGGATGCCGGACGTCTTCGGCCCGGCACTGGTCGCCCCACGCCACAACCCGGTGTCGGAGGTGCTCCCGCTCACGGCGCAACGCCCCGCCGTGGTCGCGGGCCGCCATCGCGGCGTGCCCACGTTCGCCCCGTTCGCCGAACCCGGCATCGACGAGGTGCGCTTCCCCGTCGACGCCGTCTACACCTGGGTCGACGGCGACGACCCGGCGATGGCGGCCAAGCGCCGAGCCCACCAGGCGCTCTCCCACAACACCATCGCCCCGCGCGAGACCGGTGCCTCCCGCTACACCAGCCATGACGAGCTGCGGTACGCCCTGCGCTCGCTGGAGATGTACGCCGGTTTCGTCCGGCACGTCTACCTGGTGACCGACTCCCAGATCCCGGACTGGCTGGACCCGCAGGCGGAGGGCCTGACCGTGATCGACCACCGGGACATCCTCCCGGCGGACGCGCTCCCCGTCTTCAACTCCCACGCGATAGAGAGCCGCCTGCACCACATCCCGGGCCTGTCGGAGCACTACCTCTACTTCAACGACGACGTCTTCATCAACCGTCCGGTAGGGGCCGAGCACTTCTTCCACGGCAACGGCATCGCCCGCATCCCCCTCTCCCCGCTGAAGCTGGGCATAGGCGCCCCGCACCCCCTGGAACCGGCCCCGAACTCCGCGGGCAAGAACGCCCGCGAGATCATCAGCCGCTTCCACGGCAGACAGATCACCAACAAGTCCCTGCACACCCCGCACCCCCAGCTGCTGTCGGTGATGCGGGAGATGGAGAGCCTGGGCATCGAGGAGCTGGACCGCACCTCGTACTCCCGCTTCCGCTCGACGTCCGACGTGGCTCCGGCATCGACCCTCCACCACCACTGGGCGATGGCGACCGCCCGCGCCGTCCCGGCCGACTACCGCTTCCGCTACGTCCAGCTCGGCACCCCGGACATGCGCCGCCGACTGTCCCGCCTCGCGGCCGGCGAGGACGTCGACTTCTTCTGCCTCAACGACGTGGACACGCCCCCCGAGGCCAGATCGGCGGCCCAGGCGGCCATCAGCGCCTTCCTGGAACGCAAGTACCCCTTCCCGAGCCGCTACGAATCAACGACCCGAACCCCCGCCCACCCCGTCCTCCACAGAACGGCCCAGCACGCCGGCGAAACCCTCTGACCCGGACAACGACGAAGGGCCCCACCGCGAACGGTGGGGCCCTTCGACATCGTGCCCGGTGAGGCACTGGCGGAGGATACGAGATTCGAACTCGTGAGGGGTTGCCCCCAACACGCTTTCCAACTGTGGGGGTGGGACGGCGGGGTGTGTGCAGGGGCGTTCACCTGGGTTCATGGGCGGCTGGGATGTGTGGTGATCCTGAGCGGCGGTCCTCGCTGAACGGCCGTGAACGGGGCTGAATGAGACGGAAACTGAGACGGTGGAGCCAGATGAGGCGCTCACACTTGCCCATGTTTAGTGAGGCGATCGGCGAACTCTTCGTCGTCCACGTGCCCATGGGCATTGACGGGGATCGGAGCGGCTTATCCCGCTGAAGTGACTAGACATGCCGACACTTGATCAACCGACGAACCGTCAGTTGACACCTTGTCTGCTTTGCTCAATCACCCTCGTCAAAGGGCTCGGCCACGCCACTATAAGAGGGTGGCTAACGAACAGACCCACACCAGCCGTGAGACCGCACCGGCGCAGTTGCTGACCTCAGTGCTTGGCAACCAGCAGATCGACCCCAGTGGTGTTCTCTCTCCCACTCAGTTGCTGGCTGCAGTGCTTGTGCTGCTCCTGGTCTCAGTTCCTGCGTTCATCACGGGTGCGGTCACTGCCAGCTCGCCGGGCTGGGTGCCGGGGATGTTCGCGGTTGCTGCGGTGGTGGACGTCCCGCTGACTCTGCTCTTTGTCTACCAGCTGTTGACCAAGCACCGTCAGAACATCACCAGTGACGAGGTGTACGAGCGGGCGGTGCTGCTTGCCCCCCGAGCAAGTCGCGGTCTGCATGAATCACTTAGTCAGGCAGGTGTCGACACCGCAAGCTTGATCACTGGAACTGCTGCTGCGGACCAGCGGGTGCGCGAGGCGTTGGCAGAGATGGAAGCCGTGATGAGTGTCCTGCGGGACCGTGCCGCGGGAGACGCCGTGTCACCCGACGTCGAACTGAACCTGGCCAAGGCACTTATGGCTGAGCGACGGTGGGTTGAGGCGGCGGAGCGCTTCGATCGATATGTGGGCGAGGTGGACGCGGACTGGGAGGTTCACTTCGCCCGAGGCGTGGCGCATGCGAACAGCAGGGGAGGGCCTTCATCTGACCTCTCTGCATTGCGGGCGGTGAACGAGGCGATCGCTCTGGTTCCAGACGACGCTGAAGCGAACCTGGTCGCGCGGCTGTTCGCCTATCGAGGGGCGATGGCCAAGCGCCTTGGAAAATATGCCCAGGCGGAGGCTGATCTGCTGTTGGCCAGACGATACGCCACGGCCACCTACGAGATCACAGACATCGCCTACAACCTGGCTGGCGTGTATGCCCTGGCCGGTCGCCGCGAGGAAGCGATCGTCGAACTACGTCAGTTGCACAGCCTCGGCGGCATCAGCCTCGTCCGCGGGCACTTGGACGACTACTTCAGAGGGCTGCGTGATGACCCGGACTTTCAGCAGATCATGGGACTCTCGACGTACTGACGTTCCGGCCCAACCTGTCCTGATAGAGCAGCACAAGTGGTCGTAGTTCTTGCTGTGTGCCAGCGCCTTAAAGGAGAGAGGCTGGAATTCTTGGGGGTGACCTGCGACCTCTCTGGCCGAGCTAGCGGGCACGGATGCACCTGCTCGTACTCGCTGTTGACCGTGCATGACTCCGCATCTGACACGACTGTGGCACGGAATCTCTCGGTTCTGCGCCTGCTCTTCAGCTCGTCCTCGGAAGAGCGTTCATGGCTGTCCACGTTGACGTTTTTTCGTCCGCGGCCGGGCTGTGCACATTGACCTTCGTAAGCAATTTCCTGCCAAGTGGCAGCACTTGAGTAGGTCATGTGGGCATGATGCATAAATGGATCAGGGGACAGCTGCGGTGCTCGGAGCGTGCGTGGGTGTTGCCGGAACGCTGGGTACTGGCGTTTTGGCCTATTTTGCAGCTCGGCACCAAATACGCGATCAGGCGAAGTTGGAGCATAAGAAAACAGTACGCTCTGAACGCAGAGAAGCGTATCGGAATTATTTGATAACTGTTTCCGAGATCGAGCGAGATCTTGATTTGTTCATGCTCAAGCTCGTCAAGCTTAAGGTGGATCAAGAAGCCCCTGAGGTATGGCTTGAGACATTTAGTGAAAGTACTTCACTTAGTGATCGTTTGAAAGACTTGAAGGCCCAATCCACTGACCTGCTTTTGGCGGGGCCCGCTGAGCTTGCACTCCTGGCGGGTCCTATCATTGCCGCCCTGAATAACGAATGGAAGGTCCTAACTATGGCTGGGATTGAATTCAAATGGGAGGAAGAAGAGGAGGAAAAATATGAACAAGCACGCTCTGTGTCAGGTGTTTCCATTTCTGACCTCGGGATGCGTGCATCCATAATTCTAAACATGGAAGTGGGGTGATGAGTTGGCTGTGAATTATGCCTACTCCGGGCCTACCTGGCGTAGGGAGCCATCGTAATTCTCGGGAACGGGCCGAAGGATAGCTTGACCATAATGTCTTCGTACCGCCAGTCACTCCTTCCCTGAAGACGGTGGGTCTTCCGAAGGTGTGTGGCCCTCGGTGAATCTCCAGTTCCCCAGTTATCTCAGTCTGAGTAAGATCTCCTTTCTGGTTCACGGATAGAGTTGAGACCCATTTCTTGAGGACAATCCAACCGATCGGTCAACCAGAGCCAACGTTGAAGGAAGCGTCGGTCGGGAAATATAGCTGACATATAGCTATTTGAGAGCCTTCTGCGCCGCCCGCATAAATTTGGTGGAACATTGATCCAGGGGATGCTCGCCGGGCTCTCTGGGGGAAGCCTTCTAGCGAGGCTCACGGTAGAATTCTCTAGTCGACGCCTTGTTTTCCACGTCCGCCAGGAACTCACACCATCTCCGCTCCCAAATATCCACTAGATTCCTGAGTTCTCCGATGGAATAGTTACGGCCAACCTCTTCGGGTGTTCGCTGGCCGTGAGCGATGCTGTTGCGCTCAGAAACGACGGTGTTAATGCGCCCCCAGGCTTCCCGAAGAATAGGGCCGGGAGGATTCAAGCCGTACACTTCGCACAGTGTGACTACCTGGGCGGTTTTCATGTGACTTCCGTCGTTTGGAAAAATGTTCGAGTTTATTGAACATGCCTTGTCGAGAAGCGCATCGATCACCCCTCTTCCAGAGCCCTTCCAGATTTGAGGCGCAGAAATATCGGTAAGCGCCTGCAGCTTCGCGTGAATAGCGAATATCTGAAATTCCGGCTTGAGTCTTCTGTTCCCGAGCTTCAATTGAACAGCAGATTCCAGGAGGGTGCGCGAAATCCCCTTGAGGAGATTCTCATACGCCGCGTACAGGAGCACGATGCTGAGACCTCTGGCTTCTCGCGAGACGTCAATAGTGGATGTTGCTCCTGCGGCGCCTGGAGATGAGTCTGTAGCGTCAAGGAGTTTGTGTACAACCGCGATTCGTTGTCGAAACTCTTTCTCTACCGGGGTACGGTCAAAGATCGGGCGCCTAGCCAAGGAACTTGCCCTTGGCGAGCTCAATGCGGCCGCGTACGCGCGGCCTGCTGTTGGTGGCGCCAGTCACAAAAGCTCGAAGTTCATCTGAGAACACCCAATCCATGTTGGGGACCCTAAGCTTAGGGTTTTCACGGAGGGCTAGGGCGGCTCCTACAGATACGGCTTCGAAGAGGTTCACAGGAGTCTGTCCCTTCCGGCTCTTGAGGCCGTCGGGGAAACATGAGGCCAAGTACGAGAAGGTGCTGTTAAATACGGCTTCCCTCGACGAGATTTTTGGTGCCTTGTGGGCGTCTGCAATGAATTCGTCGAGGAAATCTTTGACCGAGTGCTCGAATTTTTGGTAGCGGTCAAGGAAGGCGAAGAATCGAAGGACGTAGTCTTCGCGAGTCCCGTCCTTTTGGCGGGCGACAGGAAGCTTGACAACGGTGTTGAAGTTGTCATCTTTGGCAAGCCTTCCAAGGAGGTTGACAAATTCCCCCCGATATACACACTCGCGGATCTCCTGGTCGGTCAGCTCGATGCCGCCGGTGTTCAGACGCTCGAACAAGTCGTAGCGCACTTGCAGTTCGCTCTTATCATTGAGAATGATGATCTTGAGTGGTCGATCTTCGAATGTGGTGCGAATGTCCTCAGGGAATCCGTCGAATGCGAAGCCTTCGAAGGTACTCAGCTTCTCAAGGTCGGTGAGGCGAAGAGGGTCGCCGTCCAGATTTGCGGCGTTTCTCGTCTGCTCATCTCCGGCGAAATTTACCAGAGTCAGCAGCCTTTGCAGGCCATCGACCACTTCCCAGCGGGTCTGTTCTCCGCTGGCGCTATTGGTCGCCATGAATAGTGGAGGGACGGGAATTCCCAGCATGACTGACTCGATTAGGCGCGACTGGCGGGACTTATCCCATCGGAATTGCCGCTGGTAAACAGGAGCGATGTCGATCCGCTTTCTACTGACTCGCCGCAGGAGTTCGTCCACAGTGACGTCGTAAGTGTCGAAATCGACTTTGCGCCGCTGGGCTGCTAGCTGCGTCCGCTGTTCGGTGGGTGCGACGGGCGTAGACACGTTGTCCCTGTCTCTTGGGTGGCCAGGTACATCCTCGATGGAGTATGTCCAACATACTCATGTGAGTGACCCTGTGGAGGTCTCTCGGATCGAACAACGAGTGGTCGGTGGAGCGGCTTTGGGGTGGCGCTGCTTTGGCGCGAGTGATCATGGCCCCGTAAGCTTCCGGCGCGTCGGGCAGTCTGTGGACCTGCCCGGTAAAGCACGACGTTGGGGCCATGATCTTCGAGGCTCGCGCCAAAGTGGCTCCGTAAAGCCGTGGAGCCGACCGCCCCAGCCACGACGTAGCCCTTCTCTGGCGTCAGACGGCTGCATGCTTTGAGCGCGGTACGGGCGCCGGCCGGGCTGGAGCGGGGCGGAGACAGGAGCGCAGGCCCGGCCGGGGGCCGGGCCGCGCGCGGGGAGCGGAGCGAGCCGCCTTGAACCAGTAGAGAAAGTTGTAACTCAGTCGGGCGCGTGGGGCTTGAAGTCGTTCGTGCAGGCTGGGAGTTCGACGCCCTGACGGTGGGCGAGCGGCAGGAAGAGCACTGGCCGAATCGTCCATGTGATGCGGGTCTGGGCATGGGTGATCGTGACCGTGCAGGGCTCGGAGCGTAAGAGGGCTTGCCGGGTTGCGATGCGTCCCTGGGAGAGCCAGGCCCACGCCACGTCGGAAGCGTCAGAGTCCAGAGCTGGAGAGATGGTGCGGAGCGTCACCGCAACCCATCTGTCTGCCTGGGAAGCCGAGTAGGCTTCGAGGGATGCTCGGAGCGTCGGCCGTTCCTCCTCGGTGAGGTCCTGTGTCCAGCACTCGCACCAGTAGCCGTGGCGGGGTCCGTTCATCAGCACGGGTGGCCTCCCGTATGTACGTCGGTGAAGAGCTCCGCGGTGACCGTGTGGCCGCCATCGCTGTCGTGGACCACAACACGGTGAGCGATCGCGGTGACCATGCCGAGGCCCCGGCCATGCTCGGCCTCCTGGTCCTGGTGCTCGACCTTCGGGACCGCGCCGGCACCCCCGCCATCCGTGACCGACAGGGCGATTACCTGTGCCGACACCGCCAGAGCCAGATGGAAGCTGCCAGAGTCCCGGCCGCTGGCCGTGTGCAGGATCGCGTTCGCGCTGAGCTCGCTCACGATCAGCTCGGCGTCCTCTGCCAGCGGTGATCCGCGCAGGATGTCGCGGGTCCAGCGGCGGGCCCGGCTCACCTCTTCTGGAAAACCTGGGCAAGTGAGCCCCCAGACCCGGGCTGCACTCGTATACTCGTGCATACAAGTTCCTTCGTGCTGGTAGGCCGCCATGTGCAGCGGGTTCGGGCTAGACGAGTTTCACGCCGTCGTGGGCGCGGATGGCCGGCGGGGACGTCGCGTCGAGTGCGTCCAGGACGCGGATGGCGTACGCCTCGTCGGAGAGTTCGGAGACTTCTTCGCGGGTGGCCCAGCGCAGGGCGCGGGTTTCGTCGCCGGTGGTGGGCGTGCCGTCGGCGGCTTCGCAGCGGAAGACCAGCGAGACGATCAGGCCCGTCATGTTCTTGTAGACGCCGGTCAGGGTCGCGGGAAGTGCGATCTTGATGCCGGTTTCTTCGAGGACTTCGCGTTGCAGGGCCTCGGGGATGGTCTCCTCGCGTTCGAGGACGCCGCCCGGGGGCTCCCACTTGCCGTTGTCGCGGCGCTGGATAAGGAGGGCCCGGCCCTGGGCGTCGACGACCACTCCGGCAACGCTCACGGAGTGCGGTCGGTCAGTGCTCACGTTCCTCGGCCCTCTCGGCTGGCTAGGCTCTCCACCGTAGCAACAAGACTCGCCCACTCGTCTAGATACCTAAAGGAGTACGCGTGAGCCCTCTTTCTTCCGGCCTTCTCGGCGATCTCGACCCCACGAGCGATCGTGCGGTCTTCCGGCAGATCGCCGACCAGCTGCGTGAGGCCATCGACCGTGGGCGATTCCGCGAGGGCGACAAGCTGCCCTCGGAGGCCGACCTCGTCGATCACTACGGGGTATCCCGTATGACGGTCCGAAACTCCTTCTCCATCCTCCAGGGGGAAGGGCTCGTGCACGCCGAGCACGGCAAGGGCGTCTTCGTCCGGCCCCGACCTCCCGTACGGCGTCTCGCCTCCGACCGGTTCGCGCGGCGGCATCGGGAACAAGGCAAGTCCGCCTTCATCGTCGAGGCCGACGCCGCCGGCAGTCACCCCCAGGTCGACAGTCTGGAGGTCAAGGAAGAGAAGGCCAGCCAGGACATCTCCACCCGGCTTGGCTCCGTACGACGCGTACTCGCCCGGCGGCGCCGGTATCTCCTCGACGGGCGCCCGGTCGAGTTCGCCACCTCCTACCTGCCCCTCGACATCGCCCGCGGCACTCAGATCGCCGAACCCAATCCCGGGCCCGGCGGCATCTACGCCCGCCTCGAAGAACTCGGCCACCGCCTCGACCACTTCGAAGAGGAGATCCGCGCCCGGATGCCCTCGCCGGCCGAGGTGAAGACGCTCCGCCTGGCCTCCGGCGTACCCGTGATCCACCTCATCCGGACCGCCTTCGACACCGAGGGCCGGGCCGTCGAGGTCTGCGACACCGTGATGGCGGCTGACGCATACGTGCTGTCGTACCAGCTTCCGGCGACCTGATCGTCATGGTTTGCGGTGGTGCGCGGGGACGGTTCTCGGACTCGTACACCTAAACAGGCATACTCGTATAGACGAGTGGGCAAGTTGAGTGACAGAGTGGTCCGCGTGATCCCGAAGATCGGGTTCGCAGGACGCATCATGTATAGACGAGTAGATATGGGAACTCCCTTGCGCACCATCCGTGTTGAGGCCTCCGCCGCGACGATCCTGCTGACCGAGGCTCCGGAGCCGAAGGTTCGCGACCGTCAGACCGGCGAGCGGGCCATGGACACCGTCAGCGGAGAGCCGCTGATGACGATCGGCGTCGTCTACATCGAGGAGGGCGAGTCGTCGCTGATCAAGGTCACCGTTCCTGAGGGCGGTATCTCGGAGGGGTTGGCGCTCGGTGCGCCGGTCTCGCTGCCGGGGCTCATCGCCCGGCCCTGGGAGAGCGTGTTCAACGGGCAGCAGCGTCACGGCATCGCCTTCCGTGCCGCCGCCGTCACCCCGGCCGCGTTCCCGGCTGCTGCTACCGGGGCCGCTGCCTGATGTCCGACCTGACGACACTCCTGGAGGTGGGTGGTCCTGTCGCCGCACTCGGCGGTGGGGCCGCCTACGCCCGGGCCAAGCACCCCGGGGTCTACTGGTCGACCGTCGGCCTGCCGATATCCACGGCCCGGCTGCTCAGCTCGTACAGCTCGGTCATGGAAGCGTGCGGCCTGACCGTCGCACCATCCCGACTGCGCGTGCTGGCAGTCAAAGCCACCACCCGACGCGAGATACGGCCCGTGCCGCCGCGTCGCGGCATCATCCGTCCTACGTCGACCGGGCTCCGGTTGCGGCTCCGGCTCGCCCCGGGGCAGGAACCCGCCGACGTCGCCGCCTCCGCCGAACGACTGCGCCACGCCTGGGGCGTTCACGCCGTCTACGTCACCACCATCAAGCCCGGTGTCGTCGAACTTCGGCTCGTCGGCTTCGACGTCCTGCGGCAAGTCCGGATGCCGCGCAAGGTCGACTCCGGATACCTGCGCATCCCGGTCGCCCTGCGCGAGGACGCCACCGCCTTCGTACGCGACTACCGCACCATGCCGCACCAACTCACCCTCGGCGCCACCCTGTCCGGCAAGTCCATGTACCTGCGCCACCTGATCACCGGCCTCGCCCCGCAACCGGTCGCCCTGGTCGGCATCGACTGCAAGCGGGGTGTCGAGCTGGCGCCCTTCGCCGCCCGGCTCTCGGCCCTCGCCACCGATCCGGAGCAGGCTGCTGAGCTGCTGCCCGTGCTCGTCAAGGAAATGGAGGACCGCTACGACCTGATCAAGGCCCGGCAGGGTATCGCCCCCAGCACACCTGACGAGGAGATCACTTCCGACATCTGGGGCCTGCCCGAGCATGAACGCCCCACCCCGATCGTGCTGTTCGTCGACGAGGTAGCCGAACTCTTCCTCGTCGCCACCAGGAAGGACGAGGAACGCCGCGACGAGATGGTCACCCAACTCATCCGCCTCGCCCAACTCGGCCGCGCCGCCGGCATCTACCTGGAGGTCTGCGGACAGCGCTTCGGTGCCGAACTCGGCAAGGGCGCCACCATGCTCCGTGCCCAGCTGACCGGCCGCGTCTGCCACCGCGTCAACGACGAGGCCTCCGCCAAGATGGCACTCGGCGACATCGCCCCAGAGGCGGTCATGGCCGCCTGCGCCATCGCCCCCGAACGCCCCGGCCTGGCCGTCGCCGGTGACACCTCCGGCGGCTGGTCCCGCATCCGTACGCCGTACCTCTCCCTCGGCGACGCCGCCGAGACCTGCCGCGACTCCGCGCACCTGGCCCCCGACCTGCCCGCACTCAAGCCCTTCCGGCCCCACGTGCCCGTACGACCGGTCGATTCCCCGGCGCCGCAGGTCCAGCCACGCCCGATCGCCGACTGACCTTCCTCCCACCCTCCAACTCCGGTCGGCGTGACCGCCTCACGCCACGTCCCTACCCCTCCCATGCCTGAACCCGGAAGGAGCCGCTCATGCGCGCCCAACTGGCCCGCGTCGACGCGGTGCTCGTCCAGGCGCTGATCGCCGCCGCGCTGTCCTTCGCCCACATCCACGACATCGCCTCGGCGGCCGGACAGGACGGATGGAAAGCGTGGGCCTACCCCGTCTCCGTCGACCTGCTGCTCGTCGCCGCCTGGCGTCGACTCCGGTCCGGTGAGGCGAAAGCGGCCGGGTGGTGCTGGTTCGTCATCGCACTTGCCGCATCCCTCGGCGCGAACGTTGCCACCGCCGGACTGCTCGACCTGGACCAGGTGCCGGCCTGGCTGCGCATCCTCGTCGCGGGCTGGCCCGCGGTCGCCTTCCTCGGCGGAACACTCCTCGCCCACTCCAGTCCGACGACGAAGCCGGCCAACGACACCGAGGTCATCGAGGACCAGGAGGACGCGCCCGAACCCGCCCCCGAATCACCCGCCCAACCAGCCATCGAAGCCCCGCCCGAGCACCCAGCCGTACCCGTCCCGACCGCCCTGGTCGACCACGCCCGCAAGGTCGCCACCGAACACCACACCCGCACCGGCACCCCGATCGACACCCCAACCCTCCGCGCCCGCCTCGGCGTTCCCGTACCCATGGCTGAAGCCATCGCCGCCCAGCTCTGAGAGGAGACCCGCATGTCCGCCAACCGCCGCTTCCGCAACGTCACCCGTATCGGCCCGGTCCAGGTCGCCACCTCGTACGACCAACGCGGCCGCGAGAAGCACACCGCCGCTTGCACCGCCCCGCGCTGCGGCTTCTCCACCGACTACGACAGTCGCGCCGCCGCTGAACTGGCCGCCAACACCCACCGCTGCCCCGTTCGCTGAGAGGACCTCGTACCCGTGACCGTCAGCCTGCCGCTCGTCTTCGTCCTCGGCTTCTTCGCCTGGGGAGCGGTCAAGTTCCTCGGCGTCCGTACCTGGGTCGTCGTACTGATCGCCCTCTTCGGCTTCCTGCTCTCCCGCACCTTCATGGCCCCCGCCGTGGAGTCCGGCACGCGCACCGGCGTGGACGTCATAAACGGCTCACACGACTAGACGAGTAGATAAGGAGACCGCCGCCGTGTTCCTGCCCAAGTACCCCGACAACCCGACCCCGCCGCCCGCGCACACCCACGCCCCGGCCGACCCGATGCCCGTACGGCGCTCGCTCCCGTCGGTCTCCATCGATCAGAAGACCGTCGTCGCCCTGGTCGTCGGCGGAGTCGTCCTCACCGCGCTCCTGGCCGCCGTCGCCATCACGGCCATCTCCGTAGCCGTGGCCGCCGTGGTCCTGCGTTCCCTGCTCCGCGAGCAGCACCGGCGCTGAGCCCCCGCCAGACCTCCGGGGCGGCGTCGCTCGACTAAGCATCACGCCGCCCCGGGGCCTGTTCCTCCCGACCTAGCCAGCCAGAAGGAGAAACGCCATCTTCACCCGCACCACTCCGGCCCCACTCCCGGAACTCGCGAACCTGGCCTCGCAAGGCACGCTCCCGGGTATCCTCCGCCAGCTCTCCACCCTCGGCGGCTGCACCCACCCCATCCGCCTCGACGGCCACCGCACCGAGTACGACGTCGACACCACGACCGGCGAGATCGGCGCCGTCGTCCACCACCTCGACTCGACCAGCCTCCCGGCCGGCCAACTCCTCGTCCGCTGCAACAACCGCCGTACGACCCGCTGCCCGGCTTGCGCCGAGGTCTACCGCCGCGACACCTTCCACCTGATCACCGCCGGACTGCGCGGCGGTAAAGGCACCCCGGAACAAGTCGGCGCCCACCCACGCGTGTTCGCCACCTTCACCGCCCCCGGCTTCGGCCCGGTCCACAACCGCCGCTCCGACAGCCGCCCCTGCCGCTGCGGCGTCCACCACGACCAGGACGACGAAGTACTCGGCACCCCACTCAACCCGGACACCTACGACTACGAAGCAGCCGTTCTCTGGAATGCCCACGCGGGCGCCCTCTGGCGGCGCTTCTCGACGTACCTGCGCCGTGAGGTTGCCAAGCGCGCCGGCCTCTCGCAACGCAGGTTCCGCGACCACGCGCGCGTGTCCTTCGCCAAGGTCGCCGAGTACCAGAAGCGTGGTGCGGTCCACTTCCACGCCGTCATACGCCTCGACGGCCCGGGAGGCGGCGACACCCCGCCCCCGACCTGGGCCACCGCCGAGCTGCTCACCGACGCCATCAACACTGCCGCAACCAAAACGAGCGTGGACGGCCCGACCATCGACGCCCGCACCCACACCTTCACCTTCGGCCGCCAACTCGACGTCCGCACCATCCGATCCGCCGACTTCAACGACGGCCAGGAGCTGACCGAGCGAGCCGTAGCCGCGTACATCGCCAAGTACGCGACCAAGGGAGCCGAGACAGCCACGGGAGCTCTCGACCGCCCGCTCAAGTTCGCCGCCGAGCTGGCCCAGCTCGACATCAGCGACCACGCCCGCAGCCTGGTCCGAACCGCCTGGTCCCTCGGCGCCCGCAAGGAACTGGAACACCTCCGCCTCCGAGCCTGGGCCCACATGCTCGGCTTCCGCGGCCACTTCTCCACCAAGTCCCGCCGCTACTCCACCACCCTCGGCGCCCTCCGCGATGCCCGCGCCGAATGGCGCCGCGCACAAGCCGCCACACCCACGCGCGAGCCCGAGACGACGTACGTCCTCGCGCACTGGGTCTTCGCCGGAACAGGCCTCTCCGACGCCGAAGCCTGGCTGTCCGCATCCCTCGACCCTGCCCCCGGAACGGAAGGAGAGCCCACCCGTGGCTGAGCCCCGAGTCGTCGCTGTCGTGCCCGAACAGTTCGACCCGTCCTTGGCTCTGCTGACCGTCGAGGAAGTGGCCCGACGGCTCCGGATCGGTCGTACGACCTGCTTCCGGCTCGTCCTCGCCGGAGAGATCGAGTCCGTCATGGTCGGGAGGCTGCGTCGAGTCCCCGCCGATGCCGTGCCCGCTTACGTCGCGAAGCTCCGCTACCGACCCGCCGAAGCGGCCTGAGAGGAGACGTCATGGCAGAGAACAAGCGCAGTCGTCAGCCCAACGGCGCCTCCTCCATCTACTTCGGCAAGGACGGCAAATGGCACGGCCGAGTGACGGTCGGCGTCCGTGATGACGGCAAGCCGGACCGCCGCCACATCGAGCGGAAGACCAAGGCCGAGGTGACCAGGGCCGTCCGTGACATGGAGCGGGCCCGGGACGAGAAGAAACTCAGGAAGCCGGGCCAGAGCTGGACCGTTCAGGCCTGGCTTGAGCACTGGGTCGAGAACATTGCCAAGCCGTACGTCTCCGAGAACACGTACGACGGCTACGAGGTCGACGTACGCGTACACCTCGTGCCCGGCCTGGGCGCTCACAAGCTCGACAAGCTGGAGCCGGAACACCTGGAGCGCTTCTACCGGAAGATGCAGGACGCCGGGAGCTCCGCCGGCACCGCCCACCACGCTCACCGCACGATCCGGGTCGCCCTCGGTGAGGCCAAGCGGCGTGGGCACGTCGCCACCAACGTGGCCGAGATCGCCAAGGCTCCGCGTCTCGAGGAAGAGGACATCGAGCCGTTCACGATCGAGGAGGTTCAAAGCCTGCTCGTCGAGGCCGCCAAACTCCGGAACAGCACGCGCTGGGTCGTCGCCCTGGCGCTTGGTCTCCGCCAGGGGGAGGCGCTCGGGCTCCACTGGGAAGACGTCGACCTGGACGCGGGGTACGTCCGCATCCGCAAGAACCGGCTCCGCCCCAAGTACGCCCACGGCTGTGGAGACAAGCCGTGCGGCCGGAAAGCTGGCTACTGCCCCCAGAAACAGCAGACCCGCCGCGAGCACAAGTCCACCAAGTCCCGCGCTGGCCGTCGCACGATCGGCCTGCCCGACCCGCTGATCAAGCTCCTCCGCCAACACCAGGAGGTACAGGAGAAGGAACGGATCGAGGCCGGTACCGACTGGGAGGGCAAGGGGTACGTCTTCGCTTCCTCGACCGGCGGCCCTCTCAGCCCGAACACGGACTTCCACATCTGGAAGCGGCTCCTGAAGGACGCGGGCGTACGAGACGGTCGCCTCCATGACGCTCGCCACACCGCCGCGACTGTCCTCCTGATCCTCGGCGTCCCGGACGTCGTGGTCGACGCGATCATGGGCTGGGAGCCTGGGGGAGCGGCCCGTATGCGCGCCCGCTACATGCACGTCACTGGGACGCTGCTGCGGAAGGTCGCCCAGCAAGTCGGTGACGCTCTCTGGGAGCCGCCGAAGACGAACTGAGACGGAAACTGAGACGGACAACGACGAAGGGCCCCACCGCGAACGGTGGGGCCCTTCGACATCGTGCCCGGTGAGGCACTGGCGGAGGATACGAGATTCGAACTCGTGAGGGGTTGCCCCCAACACGCTTTCCAAGCGTGCGCCCTAGGCCACTAGGCGAATCCTCCGCGGCAAACAATACAAGACGTTGAGGAGTGCTCGCGAACTCGTTCCCAGCCCCAGTCATCGGGTACTGTTTGGGCAGCCCCTCACGTGGCGCTATCTGACTGAACTCCCCCAGGGCCGGAAGGCAGCAAGGGTAGGTTGGCTCTGGCGGGTGCGTGGGGGGCGCTTGCGTTTGTCGGCAAGGGTGGCCTCTTGTGTGGGGCTGGTTGTCAGTGGGCGCCTATAACCTCGTATGCGTGTCGTCTCTCGCGCTGTACCGCCGCTATCGCCCGGAGTCGTTCGCCGAGGTCATCGGGCAGGAGCATGTCACCGACCCGTTGCAGCAGGCGCTGCGGAACAACCGGGTCAATCACGCGTACCTGTTCAGCGGTCCGCGTGGCTGCGGCAAGACGACCAGCGCACGCATCCTGGCCCGCTGTCTGAACTGTGAGCAAGGTCCCACGCCGACCCCGTGCGGAGAGTGCCAGTCCTGCCAGGACCTCGCGCGCAACGGCCCGGGTTCCATCGACGTCATCGAGATCGACGCCGCGTCCCACGGTGGTGTGGACGACGCCCGTGAGCTGCGCGAGAAGGCTTTCTTCGGACCCGCGAGCAGCCGGTACAAGATCTACATCATCGACGAGGCCCACATGGTCACGTCGGCCGGCTTCAACGCGCTGCTCAAGGTCGTCGAGGAGCCGCCGGAGCATCTGAAGTTCATCTTCGCGACCACCGAGCCCGAGAAGGTCATCGGGACCATCCGTTCGCGGACCCACCACTACCCGTTCCGGCTCGTGCCGCCGGGGACCCTTCGCGACTACCTCGGCGAGGTCTGCGGCCACGAGAACATCCCCGTCGAGGAGGGCGTGCTGCCGCTCGTCGTGCGGGCGGGGCAGGGTTCCGTGCGTGACTCCATGTCCGTCATGGACCAGCTGCTCGCGGGGGCGCGGGAGGAGGGTGTGACGTATGCCATGGCCACCTCCCTCCTCGGGTACACCGACGGCTCGCTCCTCGACTCCGTCGTCGAGGCCTTCGCCACGGGTGACGGTGCCGCCGCCTTCGAGGTCGTCGACCGGATCATCGAGGGCGGCAACGACCCGCGGCGCTTCGTCGCCGACCTGCTGGAGCGGCTGCGGGACCTGGTGATCCTCGCCGCCGTCCCGGACGCCACGGAGACCGGCCTCATCGACGCCCCCTCCGACGTCCTGGAGCGTATGCAGGCCCAGGCCGGCATCTTCGGCGCCGCCGAGCTCAGCCGCGCCGCCGACCTCGTCAACGCGGGCCTCACCGAGATGCGGGGCGCGAACTCCCCTCGCCTCCAGCTGGAGCTGATCTGCGCGCGCGTGATGCTGCCGGCCGCTTATGGCGACGAGCGGTCCGTGATGGCCCGGCTCGACCGGCTGGAGCGTGGCGTGAACTTCTCCGGGGGCGGGGGCGCGCCCGCGATGGGGTACGTCCCCGGGCCCGAGGCGCACGGGGCAGCGGCTGCCGCGCCGGTTCCGCCGGGGGGCGGTGTGGCGGCGGCCCGGGCAGCGGTACGGGCTTCGGGCCCGCCGACCGGACCTGCGCCGACTGGACCCGCGGCGAGCGCACCTGCGCCGACCGGACCTGCGGCGAGCGCACCTGCGCCGACCGGACCTGCCGCGGGGGGCGCCCCGGGCTTCGGCGCCGGACCCGGTCAGCCCGCACAGGACACGACCCCGGCCCCGGCTTACGACGCCGCCCCCGCCCAGGCCGCGCCCACGGGCCCGGTACCCGGCGACACCGGCAGCGCTCAGCCCCAGCCTCCCCAGGCACCCGCGGCACCTCCTCCCGCCCCCGCGGCCCCCACCACCTCCGCCCCTGGCGCCTGGCCCACCGCCGCACCGGCGGGCGGCGGCCGACGCCCCGGCGGCTGGCCCACGGCGACCCCCGCCGGAGGCGGGCAGCCCCCGGCCGCCCCGAGCCAGCCCGCACCCACCACCCCCGCGCCGAGCCAGCCGGCACCCGCCCAGCCCCAGCCGGCCGCCCCCGCCGCCTACGCGCCTCCGGCCGGTGGCGTCGACCCCCGCATGCTCTGGCCGAACATCCTGGAGGCCGTCAAGAACCGCCGCCGCTTCACCTGGATCCTGCTCAGTCAGAACGCCCAGGTGGCCGGCTTCGACGGCACCACCCTCCGGATCGGCTTCGTCAACGCCGGAGCACGCGACAACTTCGTGAGCAGCGGCAGCGAGGACGTCCTGAAGCAGGCGCTGGGCGAGCAGTTCAACGTCCAGTGGAAGATCGAGGCGGTCGTCGACCCGTCAGGCGGGTCGGCACCCCCGCAGACCGGTGGCGGCACGCCCGGCTTCAACGGCGGCGGTGCAGGTTACGGAACCCCCGGCACCCCTGGGTCGCCCGGACCCTCCGGTGGTTACGGCGGAGGCGGCGCCCCCGCCCCGGCACAGCGCCCGGCGACCCCCGCTCCCAGCTCCGCGGCCCCCGCACACTCCCCGGCGACACCGCCCCCGGCCGCCACGGCCCCCACTCCCCGGCCATCCGCCCCGGAGCCGCCCCCGGTCTCCCCCGAGGACGACATTCCCGAGGACGACGACCCCGACCTCAACGAATCGGCCCTCTCCGGCCGTGAACTGATCGTGCGGGAGCTGGGAGCGACGGTGATGGAGGAGTTCACCAACGAATAGGGGGCTTCTCGACGAGGCGGGACCCCCGTTTCGGAGAAACCCACAAACCCCGTTCCCCCGCCCCTTCGGTAACCCGCACAATTTCCCGGGCCCCGAGCCGGTTACGCTGACCCCGTGAAGGTCCTCGTCATCGGCAGCGGCGCCCGCGAACACGCCCTGTGCCACTCCCTGTCCCTCGATCCCGACGTCACCGCGCTGTACTGCGCCCCCGGCAACGCCGGCATCGCCGAGGTCGCCGAGCTGCACCAGGTCGACGCCCTGGACGGCACGGCCGTCGCCGCGCTGGCCACCGGGCTCGGCGCCGAGCTCGTGATCGTAGGCCCGGAGGCACCCCTTGTCGCGGGGGTGTCCGACGCCGTGCGCGAGGCCGGCATCCCGGTCTTCGGTCCCTCCAGGGAGGCCGCGCAGCTCGAGGGCTCCAAGGCCTTCGCGAAGGCCGTGATGGCGGGGGCGGGCGTCCCCACCGCGCGTTCCTACCTCTGCACGACCCCCGAGGAGGTCGACGAGGCCCTCGACGCCTTCGGCGCCCCGTACGTCGTCAAGGACGACGGTCTCGCGGCCGGCAAGGGCGTCGTCGTCACGCCCGACCTGGAGGCGGCCAGGGCGCACGCCAACTCCTGTGAGCGGGTCGTCATCGAGGAGTTCCTCGACGGCCCCGAGGTCTCCCTCTTCGCCGTCACCGACGGCGTGACCGTCGTCCCGCTCCAGCCCGCCCAGGACTTCAAGCGCGCTCTGGACGGCGACGAGGGCCCGAACACCGGCGGCATGGGCGCGTACTCCCCGCTGCCCTGGGCCGACCCGAAGCTGGTGGAGGAGGTCATGCAGACCGTCCTCCAGCCGACCGTCGACGAGATGCGCCGCCGCGGCACGCCCTTCTCAGGGCTCCTCTACGCCGGTCTCGCGATCACCTCGCGCGGAGTCCGCGTCATCGAGTTCAACGCCCGCTTCGGCGACCCCGAGACCCAGGTGGTCCTGGCTCGCCTGAAGACCCCCCTCGCGGGTCTCCTGCTGGCCGCCGCCAAGGGCGACCTCGCCGACCTGGCGCCGCTGCGCTGGAGCGACGACGCCGCGGTCACCGTGGTCATCGCCTCGCACAACTACCCCGGCACCCCGCGCACCGGCGACCCGATCACCGGCCTTGACGAGGTGGCCGCCGAGGACGCTCCGCACGCGTACGTCCTGCACGCCGGCACCAAGCACGACGGCGACGCCGTGGTCAGTGCCGGCGGTCGCGTCCTGTCCGTCACGGCGACCGGCAAGGACCTGGACGAGGCCCGCGACCGTGCGTACCGGGCGGTCTCCCGCATCCGTCTGGACGGCTCCCAGCACCGTACGGACATCGCGGCGAAGGCCGCGGCGGGCGAATAGCCAGGACAACCGGAAACAACCGGAAACAGCCGGAACAACCGGCAGACCGGATGAACCCGACAGGCCCCGAATCCGTCTCAGGATTCGGGGCCTGACGCGTGCCCGGCCCCCGGCACCGGCCCCGCCACCGGCCGGAAACCGCACGCCGGACGGGGGCTGAACTTGGGTCAAGAACCAAGGCCTGATCATCGCTGTCCGTCATCCACCTTTCCCCAAAGCCATTCCATCGAGTGACCGATCCCTTTTCCGGGTGACGTGGGCAGGGGCCCCAACTAGGGTGCGGCGCAAGCGTTCCGGCACTTGGCCCACCGGCATTGCGATGTCAGTGGGGGGTGCCACAGTGGGGGAGTGAGCAACGCCAGGACAGTCAGGCAGCCAGGACAGCACGGAGGGGGTGACACCCGGTCGTGACCGGTATGGGTGGAGAGGCGGGCGCACAGGCCGCGCGCTCCTGGGCGCTCGCCGTGCTGCGCATCCGCAGCCGGGCGCTGGCCGTCGCGCTGTTGCCGGCGGCCGTCGCCGTGGTGCTGTACGCCGGAGGCTCCACCGGCCACCTCGTGGGCCCGGGCTGGCATGCCGCCCGCTGGGTCGTCACGCCGTTCGCCGCGCTCGTCCTGCTGGCCGCCACCGGCATCGCCCTGGTCGTCGCCCGCGCCCGCCCCGCCATGAGCCCGACCGTCCCGATCGCCGAGGAGTCGGCGCCGGACCTGTACCGCATGGTGCGCGACCTGGCCGACCGTCTCGATGTGCCCGCCCCGTCCGCGATAGCGCTCACCCCGGACTGCGACAGCTGGCTGGAGGACCGCACCCACCCGTCCCACGGCCCGCCGAAGCAGGAGGACCGCGACGAGCTCACGGGCGCCCGCGGCTCGCGGCGTACGACGGCGGCGCCCGTCCTGGTCATCGGCTCCCCGTTCCTGTGGTGGATGCGGGTCGGTGAGCTCCGCGCGGTCCTCGCCCCGGTCGTCGCCGGTACGGGCCCCTCGGCGCACCCGGACATAGCCGCGGCCCGCCGTTTCGTCCGCGGCCTGGACGCCGCGGTGGCCGTGGCCTCGACATCCGGCCGCTGCGCGGTGACCCGCGTGGTGTGCGCCGGCGTCGGCTGGGTGGCCCGTCTGCTGCTGCGCAGCTGCCGGGAGCACGCGTCCAAGATGGAGCGAGGGGTCGCCGCCGCGGCGGCCGAGCGCGCCCAGGGCGTGGACTACGGCCTGCGGATCGTCGCCCAGGAGCAGGTGGGTCTGGCCTACGCCGGCTGGGACCGCCTCCTGACCCGCGTGGCGCTGCCCGCATGGCGGATGGGCCGCTGGCCGTCCCGCCTGGACGCGGGAGTGGTGGCGGCACTCACGGAACTCTCCCGCCGGGACCGCCTGGCCGAGGGCTTCGCCTCCCGTCTGGGTGAGCGCCCCGCCTGTGACCTCCTGGAAGAGCCCGGCACGATCGACGAGGCCACCTCCCTCCTGGCCGCCCGCCTCTTCCACGGCGGCCCGGCGGAGTCCGGTCCCGACTGGTCCCCGGTCGGCTGGCAGGAGTACCCGGAAGAGGTCGTCGACCGGAAGTGGCGCCTGGACGCGGCCCGCCTCCACCGAGTCCTGGACGCACAGGGAGTACGCCGGACCCCCGAGACCACGGGCCCGGAGACGGACGGCCCGACGTTGTCCAGGGTCCTGGACTACCTTGCGACGTCGGCGCCCGACGGTGCGATGCGCGCAGAGTCCGACCCGGAGTCCGTACCCCTGGCGACAGCCGAACCCGTAGTCGCCGACGGCGACGCCGCCCCACAGGGGCCACCCGCACCCGACGACGAAACCGTCATGGACGGCGCGGGCGGGAACACACTCGCCGAAGGCGAGGCCGAGGCCGAGGCCGACGAACAGGAAAACGAACGAACCGCCACCCTCGCCGCGGGCCTCACCGCGGAACTGGCCCGCGAGGAAGCCACCGCACCCACCCCCCAGGGCCCCGACACCACCCTCTGGGACGACGGCGCGCTCCCCCTCTTCCCGCCCCAACCGCCCCGCACGTCCCGCGAACTCCTCACCGACCACGTCACGGCCATGGTCTGCTGCGCCGCGATGGACACCGCGGGCGCCACCCCCGGCCTCGACTGGCTCGACGGCCCGACCCTCCTCATCAACGGCGACCGCGCAGCCGACCTCAGCCCCGTGGTCCTCAGCCTCATCGTGGACGGCGACCCGGTCCCCCTGCGCTCCTGGCTGCTGGAGTCCGGCATACGTCCGGAGAAGCCGGTCCGCCTCGTCTGAGCGAGCCCCCCGACCGGGATTCCGCACAACTCCCTTACCGGAAGCCCTCGTTCCACTTTCGGCCAATTCGCAACGAATAGTGACCGCGTGCGTGCGTAATGTGATGTGCTGGGACCGATCGGGCACATGGCAAGGGCTTACGACATAAGACACACGTCACAGGCACGAACGGACGACCGCACTCACACACGGGGGCACGAGGGAGGGGAGCAGCCATGGGGTCGGAGCAGATCCGCCGCTGGGAGTCGGGAGCGCTGGCGCACGCGGTGACGGACCCCTTCGGCCAGGGCCCCGTTCCCTGGCTCCGCGGCGACGAGACGTACTTCGACGACACCGGCCAGGTGGTCCCCTGGTATGTGAAGGGATCCCCGCAGCCGACACCCGCCGACGGCCGGACCGGCACCGCTCGCATCCCGGCCCCCCGCACCGCCGGCGGCCCCCGTGCCGCGGACGACGTACGCCGCCAGATCAAGGGCTTCACCTCGACCAGCGCGGTCGCCCCCGGCGAGGCCATCGACTTCCACATCACGGTCGACCCGCCCCAGGAGTTCGGCGTCGACGTGTACCGCATCGGCCACTACGGCGGTGACGGCGCCGCCAAGATCACCACCAGCCCCCGCCTCTCCGGCATCGTCCAGCCCCCGCCGCTCACCGCGGACCGCACGGTCTCCTGCCACCACTGGTGGCTGAGCTGGCGCCTGCAGATCCCGTCCTTCTGGAGCATCGGGGCGTACGTGGCCGTCCTGACCACCGCCGACGGCTACCGCTCCCACGTCCCGTTCACCGTCCGCCACGACCACCCGGCGGACCTGCTGCTCCTCCTGCCGGACGTCACCTGGCAGGCGTACAACCTCTACCCGGAGGACGGCCGCACGGGCGCCAGCCTCTATCACGCCTGGGACGAGGAAGGCCGTCTGCTGGGCGAGTCCGACGCGGCCACGACCGTCTCCTTCGACCGCCCGTACGCCGGCGCCGGCCTTCCCCTGCACGTGGGCCACGCCTACGACTTCATCCGCTTCGCCGAGCGCTACGGCTACGACCTCGCCTACGCCGACGCCCGCGACCTGCACTCCGGCCGCGTCGACCCCACCCGCTACCGGGGCCTGGTCTTCCCGGGCCACGACGAGTACTGGTCGGCGAACATGCGCCGCACCGTGGAGCGCGCCCGCGACCACGGCACATCGCTGGTCTTCCTCTCCGCCAACACCATGTACTGGCAGGTGGAGTTGGGGCCGTCCCCGTCCGGTGTCCCCGACCGTCTCCTGACCTGCCGCAAGCGCAGAGGTCCGGGCCGGCCGGTGCTGTGGCGCGAGGTCGACCGCCCCGAGCAGCAGGTGGTCGGTATCCAGTACGCGGGCCGGGTCCCCGACCCCCACCCGCTGATCGTGGGCAACGCCGACCACTGGCTCTGGGAGGCCACCGGCGCCCACGAGGGCGACGAGATCGAGGGACTGGTCGCGGGCGAGGCCGACCGCTACTTCCCGCGCACCCCGCTCCCCGAGCACGACGACCGCATCCTGCTCGCCCACTCCCCGTACGCCGACACCGAGGGCACCCTCCGCCACCAGGAGACGTCCCTCTACCGCGCCCCCTCGGGCGCCCTGGTCTTCGCGTCCGGCACCTTCGCGTGGTCCCCGTTCCTGGACCGCCCCGGGCACGTGGATCCCAGAGTCCAGCGCGCCACCGCCAATCTGCTGGACCACATCTGCAAGCGCGACTGACCCCATACGCCACCGCCACCGACCCCCTGTCCCTGGTCAGGGTCCCGATACGGGACAATCGAGCCACTTGGACAGAACCACGGGGAGGAACCGTGTCCGGATTCGTAGAAAAGCCCGAGCCGATTCAGGTTCCGGGCCTGGTGCACCTCCACACCGGCAAGGTGCGTGAGCTGTACCAGAACGAGGCGGGCGACCTCGTGATGGTCGCCAGTGACCGTATCTCCGCCTTCGACTGGGTGCTGCCGACCGAGATCCCCGACAAGGGCAGCATCCTCACCCAGCTCTCCCTGTGGTGGTTCGACCAGCTCGCGGACCTGATCCCCAACCACGTCCTGAGCACCGAACTGCCCGAGGGCGCCCCGGCCGACTGGGCGGGCCGCACCCTCGTCTGCAAGTCGCTCCAGATGGTCCCGGTGGAGGCCGTCGCCCGCGGCTACCTCACCGGCTCGGGCCTCACCGAGTACAACGAGTCCCGCACGGTCTGCGGCCTCGCCCTCCCCGAGGGCCTGACCGACGGCAGTGAACTCCCCGCCCCGATCTTCACCCCGGCCACCAAGGCCGCGGTCGGCGAGCACGACGAGAACGTCTCCTACGAGGAGGTCGCCCGCCAGGTCGGCGCCGACACCGCCGCCCGGCTGCGCCAGGCCACCCTCGCCGTCTATGCGCGCGGCCGGGACATCGCCCGCGACCGGGGCATCATCCTCGCGGACACCAAGTTCGAGTTCGGCTTCGACGGCGACACCCTCGTCATCGGCGACGAGGTCCTCACCCCGGACTCGTCCCGCTTCTGGCCGGTCGACCAGTGGGAGCCGGGCCGCGCGCAGCCCTCGTACGACAAGCAGTTCGTGCGCGACTGGCTGACCTCGGCGGAGTCCGGCTGGGACCGCAAGAGCGAGCAGCCCCCGCCGCCGCTGCCGCAGGAGGTCGTGGACCGGACCCGCGCCAAGTACGTCGAGGCGTACGAGCGACTGACCGGCACCAGCTGGTCGTAACGCGAAAAGCCCCCGGGAGACCGGGGGCTTTCACATGGAGCGAACGACGAGGTTCGAACTCGCGACCTCAACCTTGGCAAGGTTGCGCTCTACCAACTGAGCTACGTTCGCATGCGCCGTGGCGCGAGAACCACTATACCCAACCTCGTTCCCGCGCGAGCCGCACCGCCGCATGGCGGTTCTCCGCCCCGAGTTTCGACACCGCCGACGACAGATAGTTCCGCACGGTCCCCTGCGACAGCGCGGCCCGCTCGGCGATCTCCGCGACGGGCGCCCCGTCGGCGGCGAGTTCCAGCACCTCGGCCTCGCGCGCGGTCAGCGGCGAGTCCCCGGCGGAGATCGCGTCGGCGGCCAACTCCGGGTCGACGTAGCGGTTTCCGGCATGCACCGTGCGGATGATCTCCGCGAGCCGCTGCGCGCTGACCGTCTTCGGGACGAACCCGCGCACACCGGCCCCAAGGGCCCGCTTGAGATGTCCGGGCCGCCCATGGCTGGTCACGATCAGCACCTTGCAGTCGGGCAGTTCGGTGCGCAGGGATGTGGCGACCTTCACACCGTCGGCGCCGGGCATCTGGAGATCCAGTACGGCGACGTCGGGAGTGTGCGCCTTCGCCATCGCCAGCGCCTCGGGACCGGACGCGGCCTGGGCGACGATCACGAGGTCGTCCTCCAGCGCGAGCAGCGCCGCGAGCGCGCCCCGGATCAGGTGCTCGTCGTCGGCGAGCAGCAGTCGCACCGTCATGCCATGACCTCACTCACGCGCAGCGGCACCGAGGCCACCACTCTGAACACGCCGTCGCCCACGGGCCCCGCCTCCAACGTCCCGTCCACCGCCGCCAGCCGCTCCCGCAGCCCGGCCAGCCCCGAGCCTCCCGGTCCGGAAGGCGCGGCCACCCCGTCGTTCTCCACCTTCAGCACCACACAGTCGCGAGTCACCCGCACGTCCACCGCGCACCGCCCGGCATCTCCGTGGCGCAGCACATTGGTCGTCGCCTCCCGCACGACCCAGCCGAGCGCCGACTGCACGTCCACCGGCAGCCCGGCCGCCTCCCCGGACACCTCGCAGCGAATCCCCGCCGCCTGCAACACACCCTGCGCGCCGGTGAGTTCGACCCCGAGATCGGCCTCCCGATAGCCCCGTACGACATCCCGCACCTCGCGCTGCGACTCCTGCGCGATGCGCTGCACCTCGACCATCTGCTCCTCGGCCTCGGGCCGCCCGCGCCGCGCCAGCTGCACGGCCAGCTCGCTCTTCAGGGCGATCACCGCGAGGTTGCGCCCCATGACGTCGTGCAGATCGCGCCCGAACCGCAGCCGCTCCTCGGCGACGGCGAGCCGGGCCCGGGTCTCGCGGGCCTCGTCGAGCTCGTAGACGGCGTTGAGCAGCCAGACGGAGAAGGCGGAGGTGAAGGCGAGGAATCCGCCGCCGAGGAGCACCACCAGCACGCTGATCAGGGCGGCGGGGCCGGGCTTGCCCGCGAACGCCACGAGCCCCGCCCCGACGGCGAAGCCCGTGACGACGGAGTACATGCGCCGCCGGCTGCGCACACCGAGCGAGAAGATGCCCGCCCCGAAGATCAGCACGACGGCGAAGACCGAGCCGGCCGCGGTGTCGACGTCGTCCCCGCTCGGCCCGTGCTCCGCGATCACGATCGCCATGACGGCGACCGCCGCGGTGATCGCTCCGAGCGTCCACAGCATGTGGACGGGCTGCTCACGGCGGCCGAGCGTCCAGTCCAGCGCCCGCGCCGCGGTCACGGCACAGACCACGGCGTGCCCGGCCACCACAAGCGCCAGCGAGGCCGCGACCCAGGGCACCATCTCACCGAAGAGCGGCAGCCCGATCGAGACGAACTCGATCAGCGCGAAGAAGTGGAACGACCATCGCGTGTACGTCTCTACCTTGGCCGGCGTGCTCTTCTGCCGCCACCAGCCCCCCGAACCGCTCATTTCCCAGCCCCCGACTCAGCGCCGCGGTTCCCACCGGAACCACCGTCGTACAGCAAACACGCCCAGCGTGGCCCAGGCCAGTGCCGTCAGCGCGGCACCGAGAGCCTCGTACGCCGAGAGGTCCCCGGTCCAGCCGCCGCGTACCAGCGTGATCACGGGGGTGAGCGGGAGCAGCTCGCACACCGAGGCCATCCGGTCGGGCAGCACCTCCAGGGGCACCGTGATCCCGGAGCCGATCATCGAGACCAGCATCAGCGGCAGGCCGGTGACCTGTGCGCTCTCCACGGTGCGGGTGAAGCTCGCGGTGACGGCGGCCAGGGACGCGCAGATCACCAGGCCGAGGAGCAGACCCAGGACGGCAAGCGCCACCGCCTTCGGTGCCGCCACGTCGAGCAGGACCGTGCAGCCGGCGACCAGGAGCAGCGACTGGAGGATGCTGGTGACGACGGCCGGCAGCGCGGCCCCGGTCAGGATCTCCACGTCCCGCAGCTCCCCGGTGCGCAGCCGCTTGAGGACGAGTTCCTCGCGCCGCCCGACGAAGACGCCCACGAGTGCCGTGTACACCGCGAAGAGCAGCGAGAACCCGATGGCGGCGGGCAGCAGCACCAGCCCCACGGTGAGCCCCGACTTCCCGAGGTCCATGTCCTGGAGGGCCGCCTTCACGCTGAAGGGCAGTATCAGCGGCAGGAACATCGCGGAGAAGACCATGCCCCTGCTCCGCAGGAACAGTGTCAGCTCGGCCCGTCCGAGCGCCGAGATCCGCCCGGCCGGCGTGCTGAGAGTCGTGCTGCTCATGCCACCCGCTCCTTCATCTGTTCCGTCTCGGCGATCCCGAGGAACGCCTCTTCCAGCGAAGCCGACCGCACATCGAGCCCCCGCAGCTCGACCCCCGCTCCCGAAGCCCACACCAGCACCCCGGTCGCCGCCCGCTGCAGCTCCCGCGTCCGCAGTCGTACGACGCGGCCGTCGAGCTCGTGGGACAGCACCCCCAGTTCCCCGAGCGGCGGCAGATCGCCCACGAAGTACCCCTCGGGCAGTTCGAAGGAGATCCGCGAGGGCTGTCCGGCCGTCACCTCGGCCGGTGTCCCGGTGACCGCGATCCGCCCCTCGTGCAGGATGGCGAGCCGGTCGGCGAGGCCCTCGGCCTCCTCCAGGTAGTGCGTGGTCAGCAGCACGGTCGTACCGCCGTCGCGCAGCGCCCGCACCAGCTCCCAGGTGTCCCGGCGCCCTTCGGCGTCGAGTCCGGTCGTCGGCTCGTCCAGGAACAGCACCTCCGGGTTCCCGAGCAGCGCGAGCGCCAGGTCCAGACGCCGCCGCTCACCCCCGGACAGCTGCTTCACCCGTACGTCGGCCCGCCGCGCGAGCCCGACGAGCTCCAGCGCCTCCAGCGGAGGCCGCGCCCCGCTCACGCACCCCGCCCACATCCGGGCGGTCTCGGCGACGGTGAGCTCGGACGGGAAACCGCCCTCCTGGAGCATCACGCCGGTCCGCGGCCTGACGACGGCCCGCTCCTCGTAGGGATCGTGCCCGAGCACCCGCGCCCGGCCGCCGGTCGGCCGGGCGAGCCCCTCCAGCAGTTCCACTGTCGATGTCTTGCCGGCCCCGTTGGTGCCGAGCAGTGCGAAGATCTCGCCCCGGGCCACGGAGAAGCTGATCCCGCGGACCGCTTCGAACCCGCCCCCGTAGACGCGTCGCAGGTCGGTGACCTCAATCACGTTCGTGTTCATGGGTCAAGCATCTCGGTGCCCCGGGCCCGGAAGCAGTGCGCGCTGTCATCACTCGACATGACAAATGTCAGGGGTACGCCAACCACGAAAAAGCCCCCCGACAGAAGCCGGGGGGCCTTCGAATCAAGAGCGAACGACGAGGTTCGAACTCGCGACCTCAACCTTGGCAAGGTTGCGCTCTACCAACTGAGCTACGTTCGCATTGCCTCCGATCGGCTCTCACCGATCGGCGCGGGCACCATCCTACCTGATCCACAAGAGTGGTCAGACGGTGGTGCAGAGCGGGTGACAGGAATTGCACACTGCGCCTTCCCCCTGGAAGGGGGATGTTCTGCTACTGAACTACACCCGCATGTACTCCGTGGGCTGGGCTTTTCCGTCCCCGCCCCTCGGCGTGCTCCAGACTCTAGCCGACCAGGTGGGGTGCAACGCAAGTCGGTTGTCCTCAGGGCCCGCTGACGGACCCTGAGCACGCCCTGTGAGCTGTCACTGCGCCGCGGCGAACGCCTCGTAGACCTTCTTGGGGATACGGCCACGCGCGGGCACGTCCATCTTGTTCGCCTGGGCCCAGGCGCGGACGGCCGCCGGGTCGGGGGCGACCTCCGTCTGCCGGTAGGCCTTGCCGGACTTCGACCGCTTGCGGCCGGCGTCCACGTAGGGCTCGAGCGCCCTACGCAGTTTCTTGGCATTCGCTTGATTCAGGTCGATCTCGTACGACTTGCCATCGAGTCCGAAGGCGATCGTTTCCGCCGCTTCCGAGCCGTCGATGTCGTCAAAGAGAGTGACCACGACCTTCTGCGCCACGAATATCGGTCCCTTCATACGGCACTTGCCAATTCATTTGTACAGTGCCCGACAATGCAATGGGAAGCCCGACTAAATCCTTCCGCGTGTCTGAGCGCAATAGGTATCGGGTGTCGATCGGGGATCTTTCCTGGAAATTTTCGTGAACACGGCCGTTGATACCGGATCGTGACGGCAGTCACGTAGTTTCCTACAAGTCGACGCGCGTAGAAATTTTGTGCGGGTAGTCTGAAGACACTGTTGGACAGACACCTTCAGGAACCTTGCTCAGCACCACACACCGGGAGTGCCAGTGGCACGCGTCGTAGTCGACGTCATGCTCAAGCCGGAGATCCTCGACCCCCAGGGCCAGGCGGTGCAGCGCGCACTGCCGCGTCTGGGTTTCGAAGGCATCTCCGACGTACGTCAGGGAAAGCGATTCGAACTGGAAGTTGACGGACCGGTCGACGAGGCCGCGCTCGCCCGCATCCACGATCTTGCGGAATCCTTCCTCGCCAACACCGTGATCGAGGACTTCACCGTGAAGGTGGAAGAAGTCGCGGAGGCCGCGAAGTGACCGCTCGTATTGGCGTCGTCACTTTCCCGGGGAGTCTCGACGACCGGGACACCCAGCGCGCGATCCGCCTCGCGGGTGCCGAACCGGTCGCCCTCTGGCACAAGGACAAGGACCTCCACCAGGTCGACGCCGTGGTGCTGCCCGGCGGATTCTCCTACGGCGACTATCTGCGGGCCGGCGCCATCTCCCGCTTCTCGCCCGTGATGGAGACGGTCATCGAGCAGGCGAAGGCCGGACTCCCGGTCCTCGGTATCTGCAACGGCTTCCAGATCCTCACCGAGGCCCACCTCCTCCCGGGCGGAATGCTCGGCAACGACCACCTCCACTTCATCTGCCGCGACCAGAAGCTGCGGGTGGAGAACGCGGAGACCGCCTGGACCGCCGACTACGAGTCCGGCCAGGAGATCCACATCCCGCTGAAGAACATGGACGGCCGGTACGTCGCCGACGAGTACACCCTCGACAAGCTCGAGGCCGAGGGCCGGGTCGCCTTCCGGTACGTCGACTTCAACCCGAACGGCTCGCTCCGCGACATCGCCGGCATCACCAACGAGGCCGGTAACGTCGTAGGCCTCATGCCGCACCCGGAGCACGCCGTCGAGCCGCTCATCGGCTCCGGCCGCACCGACGGTCTCCCCTTCTTCACCTCGATCCTCAAGAAGCTGGTCAACGCATGAGCCGGACGCCTCTGGACACGGTCGAGCACGCGGCCGCGACCCCCGACGTCGAGCTGCCCTGGGCCGAACTCGGTCTGAAGAAGGACGAGTACGAGCGGGTCGTGGAGATCCTCGGCCGCCGGCCCACCGGTGCCGAGCTCGCCATGTACTCGGTCATGTGGTCCGAGCACTGCTCCTACAAGTCCTCGAAGGTCCACCTCCGCCAGTTCGGCGAGAAGGCCCCCCAGTCCGACGCGCTGCTCGTGGGCATCGGCGAGAACGCGGGCGTCGTGGACGTCGGCCAGGGCTACGCGGTCACCTTCAAGGTCGAGTCGCACAACCACCCGTCGTACGTCGAGCCCTACCAGGGTGCGGCCACCGGTGTCGGCGGCATCGTCCGCGACATCATCGCGATGGGCGCGCGCCCGGTCGCGGTCGTGGACCCCCTGCGGTTCGGCGCGGCCGACCATCCCGACACCAAGCGCGTGCTGCCGGGTGTCGTCGCGGGCATCGGCGGCTACGGCAACTGCCTCGGCCTGCCCAACATCGGCGGCGAGGTCGTCTTCGACTCCTGCTACCAGGGCAACCCGCTGGTCAACGCCGGTGCCATCGGCGTCATGCGGCACGAGGACATCCACCTCGCGAAGGCGTCCGGCTCGGGCAACAAGGTCATCCTGTACGGGGCCCGGACCGGCGGTGACGGTATCGGCGGCGCCTCGATCCTGGCCTCCGAGACCTTCGACGACGCCAAGCCCTCGAAGCGCCCCGCCGTACAGGTCGGCGACCCCTTCCAGGAGAAGCTCCTCATCGAGTGCACCCTGGAGGCCTTCAAGGAGAAGCTGGTCGTCGGCATCCAGGACCTCGGTGCCGCCGGTCTCTCCTGCGCCACCAGCGAGCTGGCCTCCAACGGCTCCGGCGGCATGCGCGTGACGCTGGACGACGTACCGCTGCGTGACTCCACGCTCTCGCCCGAGGAAATCCTCATGAGCGAGTCGCAGGAACGCATGTGCGCGGTCGTGGAGCCGGAGAAGGTCGACCGGTTCCTGGAGATCTGCGACAAGTGGGACGTCATCGCCACCGTCATCGGTGAGGTGACCGACGGCGACCGCCTGGAGATCTACTGGCACGGCGGCAAGATCGTCGACGTCGACCCGCGGACCGTGGCGCACGACGGCCCGGTCTACGAGCGTCCGTATGCCCGTCCGGAGTGGCAGGACGCCCTTCAGGCGGACGATGCCAACAAGCTGGCCCGGCCCGCTTCGAGCGAAGAGCTCAAGGCACAGGTGCTCCAGCTGGTCGCCTCTCCCAACCAGGCCTCCAAGAAGTGGATCACCTCGCAGTACGACCACTTCGTGCAGGGCAACACGGTGCTGGCCCAGCCCGAGGACTCGGGCATGATCCGCATCGACGAGGAGACCGGCCTCGGCGTCGCCATCGCGACGGACGGCAACGGCCGCTACGCGAAGCTGGACCCGTACGCGGGCGCTCAGTTGGCGCTCTCGGAGGCGTACCGCAACGTGGCGACGACCGGCGCCAAGCCGCTCGCCGTCTCCGACTGCCTGAACTTCGGCTCGCCCGAAGACCCGGCCGTCATGTGGCAGTTCGCGGAGGCCATCCGTGGACTGGCCGACGCCTGCCAGCAGTTGGGCACCCCGGTGACCGGCGGCAACGTCTCCCTCTACAACCAGACGGGCGAGGTGGCCATCCACCCCACCCCGGTGGTCGCGGTCCTGGGCGTCATCGACGACGTGGCGCGTCGCACGCCGGTCGCCTTCCAGGAGGAGGGCCAGCTGCTGTACCTCCTCGGCGACACGCGTGAGGAGTTCGGCGGTTCGGCCTGGTCGCAGGTAGTGCACGACCACCTCGGCGGCCTTCCCCCGAAGGTCGACCTGGAGCGTGAGCGGCTGCTGGCCGAGATCCTGATCTCCGCCTCCCGCGACGGCATGATCGACTCCGCGCACGACCTCTCCGACGGCGGCCTGATCCAGGCGGTCGTGGAGTCGGCGCTGCTCGGCGGCAAGGGCGCGCGTCTGGTCGTACCGGACGGGCTCGACGCCGTCACCCTCCTCTTCTCCGAGTCGGCGGGACGCGCGGTCGTCGCCGTGCCGCGCTCCGAGGAGCTCCGCTTCAACGACATGTGCGGTGCGCGCGGCCTGCCGGTCACCCGCATCGGTGTCGTGGACGGGGACACGGTCGAGCTCCAGGGCGAGTTCGAGCTGTCCCTGGAGGAGCTGCGCAAGGCGCACGAGGAGACGATCCCGGCGCTGCTGGCGTAAAGCCTTTCGCACATACGGAGTTGAAGGCCCCGACCGTCCAACGGCCGGGGCCTTCACTTGTGTTAACTTCTGCCGGTCATCGATGCACGCGGGGGATGAGGATCGGTGGAGTTCCTGCGGATACCCGGCCGGGGCGGCCGGCTCAGTGACCGGCTCAACCGGCTCGTGGTGATCACCGCGGTGCTCGGCATCGGGGCGGGCGGCTGGGGGCTGTGGCTGGAGACCGAGGAGCACCTCGATCGCGCCGCCAGCCGGGAGAAGATCACGAAGGCCTGCGACGGCCTGGTCGACCCGGACCCGGTCCTCGGCCTCGACGGCGGCACCGACCGGGCGCGACCGGGCAGTGACGAGGACGACGTGATGTTCGACCTCGACGACTCCGACGCCCTCGGCACGCTCCCCCAGAAGTGCGTGATCTACCGGGTGGGGGAGCCGGGCACCTCGTACAACCACTTCCAGCTGTCCGTCTGGCAGACCCCGTCCGACGAGTACGCGCAGCTCGTCGACGGCTGGGACGACCCCTTCGAGCGGTGGACGCGGGAGGCGGACAGCACGCGGGAGGCCGCCGAGTCGGCCGCGTACCCGCTGGGCGACGGGCGGCTCGGCCTGTACTACGACAACGCCGTCGCCGTGAAGGCCGTCTGCGCGAACGAGCCGGACCACGTGACCTCGCTCAACGCCATGACGATCGCCCACTACTCCGAGGACACCGAGGTCACGGACGCCGACCGCCGGACCCTCGCCGCGCTGGCCCGCACCGCCGCCGAGCGCCTCGCGGCCAAGACGGGCTGCACGACCGAGCTCCCCGCCCTCCCGGCCGAACTCCCCACACCGAGCAAGCGGTTGACGGCCGCGGCGTCGGCGAGGGGCACCTGCGCCTGGTACGCCGCGCACATCGAGGACCAGGGCCGCGGCCGCCTCCCCGACCGCGCCCTCGCCACCCCGGCCGGCGCCCACGCGCCGGAGGAGAGCTGTCTGCTCGCGGTGGACGACGAGGAGGTGGACCGCATCTGGTCCGACCTCGGTGACAAGGAGATCGGGGACCGCGACACACCGGGCACCCCCTGGTGGCTGCGGACCGAGTCGTTCTTCGGCGACGAGGCCGGCGAGGTCGAGTCGGAGGGCCTGGGGACCGACCAGACACCCCTCGCTCCCGGCACGGCCGGCTTCGACGACACCGCCAACGTCTGGTGGGCCTCAGCCACCTGCGCCGGCGAGCCCGCGCTCCACACGCTGACCGTGCCGTACCCGTACGACCAGTACATCCGGCCGAGACTGCGCGCGCTCTTCAAGGCGTACGTCGACGATGTCGCCGCCCGCCGTGGCTGCACCGGCGTGAAGTTCCCGTCCGGCTTCACGTCCTGACCGGGGTCGGCGCGGGCACCGCCGTACCCGCCTTGGGCAGCCGCAGCGCCAGCACCACGCACAGAGCCATCAGCCCGGCCCCGCACAGGAACACCGCGTCCATGGCGGAGACGTAGGACGCCGTGCCCGTTCCGTCGTCCAGCCGGGTCAGCAGCGTGCCGAAGACGGCGGCGCCCAGGGCCGTGCCCAGGGTCTGGAAGAAGCGGATGGCGGTCGTGGCGACGCCGAGCTGGTGGCGCGGGGCCGCCTCCTGGACGAGCTGGATGAGCTGCCCGATCAACTGGCCGAAGCCGACGCCGAGGAGGAGGAGTTCGGCGCGCAGCCACCACAGGGAGGTGCGGGTGCCGGTGGTGGCCAGCAGGAGGAAGGCGACGGCGGTGACGGCCGAGCCGGTGATCACGAACGTCCGCTCGGGGCGGCCGCGTTCGGCGAGCCTGCCCGCGACGATGCCGACGGCCGTCATGCCGAGCGCCATGGGGATGAGGAACAGTCCGGCCGAGGCGCTGTCCATGCCCCGGGCGACCTGGAGGTACACCATCACGTAGTAGATCGCGCCGACCATGCCCGCACCGACCAGTCCCTGGATCGCGAAGCCCCAGCGCAGCTCCCGGATACGGAACATGGAGAGCGGCAGGATCGGTTCGACGGCGGTGACCTGGCGGCGCAGGAACAGCGCGAGGGCGGCGGCGGAGGCCAGCGCGAGGCCGGTGATCTGCGGTGACGACCAGGCGTACTGCCGGCCGCCCCACTCGGTGACCAGCAGGAGTGCGGTGGAGAAGGCGGCGGCGAGGGCGGCGCCCAGGAAGTCGATGCGGTGACCGCCGCCGTGCCGGGGGAGCTTCAGGGCGAGCGCGCCGAGCACCAGGACGGCGGCGCCGAGCGGCAGGTTGACGTAGAAGATCCACCGCCAGCTCGCGTGGTCGGACAGCACCCCGCCGATCCACGGGCCGATCGCCATGCCCCCACCGGCGAGGATCCCGCCCATGCCCGCGCCCTTGGCGTCCCGCTCACCGGGCCCTCTCAGCTGGGCGATCACGACCATCGTCACGCTCATCAGCCCGCCGGCCCCGATGCCCTGGACGGCCCGGGCCGCTATGAGCTGACCGATCGACTGGGCCGCGCCGCACAGCGCCGAGCCGAGGAGGAAGGTGCCGACGGCTCCGAGGAAGACGTGCTTGGCGCCGAGGACGTCGCAGAGCCTGCCGTAGAGCGGCAGGACCGCCGCCGAGGCCAGCGAGAAGGCGCTGACCAGCCACGGGATCTTGTCGATGCCGTGCGCGGGGTCGAGGTCCCGGACGATCGGGACGGTCGCGGCGGACACGATCTGCATGTCCAGGACGGCCAGGACGATCGTGACGAGGCAGACGAGGAAGCCGATTTTCCGTTGGGTCTCGGTCATGAGGGTCTCGGTCATGGGCAGCACCATGCCCGAGATTTATGTACTGAGTCAATCTTTTATCTCGACCTAAAATTCATCTTGGTACAGTGATGCCATGGCTTTTGCTGAGGGGATGGGGCTGCGCGAGCGCAAGAAGCTCCAGACGGCGCTGCGGATCTACCGGACCGCTGTCGAGCTGTTCGTCGAGAAGGGGTTCGACGCCGTCTCCGTGCAGGAGGTCGCGGACGCCTCAGAGGTCTCCAAGATGACCGTCTTCAACTACTTCGGTACGAAAGAGGACTTGGTCTTCAAGCCCATGGAGGAGCACTTCTCCGACCCGGCCCGTGCCGTGCGCGAGCGGGCGCCGGGCGAGTCCGCGGTGGAGGCCGTGCGCCGGCAGTTCCTGGCGATGGCCGAGAGCCGCGACCCCTCGATCGGCCTGCACGGCGAACCCTTCGCCCGCCGGATCCGCACGGTCATCATGGCGACGCCGGTCCTGCGGGAACGTGCCTATCTGTCGTCCGAGAAGGGCGCGCGTGAACTGGCCGACCTTCTCACCGAGGAGACCGGCGACCGCACCCTGGCCCTGATCGCCGCCGCCACCCTCACCGCCGCCCGCCAGGCCCTGGTCGAGGAACACCATCTGCGCATCGACGCCGGCGAGTCCGTGGACGAGGTCGCCGCCGACGCCGCCGAACGGGCCGAGAAGGCCTTCGCGCTGGTGGAACAGGGACTCGGGGGATACGCACGCAGGAAGTGAACGCCCCGGGCACTCCAGCCCGTCCGGCGTCGGAGGACGAGGGTTCGCCGTCCCGATCCCCTACCCGCCTGTGTCTTTCAGCCTGTTCGGCGTCCGGGGGTGAGGGTTTGCCGTCCCGATCCTCTACCCGCCTGTGTCTTTCAGCCTGTTCGGCGTCCGGGGGTGAGGGTTTGCCGTCCCGATCCTCTACCCGCCTGTGTCTTTCAGCCTGTTCGGCGAC
>NZ_JBSFUY010000003.1:0-41780 GCF_053592055.1 Streptomyces sp. NPDC002817 | reverse complement strand
TCCGGGGGTGAGGGTTCGCCGTCCCGATCCCCCACCCACCCCTGTGCTTCAGCCCGTCCGGCGTTTGAGGACGAGGCCCTTCGGGCCGATGGGGTCCAGGGGGCGGAGCCCCCTGGGGCGGGGTCGAAGGGGCGGCAGCCCCTGGAGGACGGGACGGGTAGGGGCGGCGGGGGCGAGGAATCCGAGGGCGCACCCGAACGACGCCCGCACCCGCCCGCCCACCCGTCCGCCCGCAACCGCGAGATCTTCGATGCGCCCCACCTCAAACCACCGCCCCACCTAGGCTTGATCACATGCCACCGGCCAAGAAGCGCGCCCGCACCTACGACCCCGCGAAGATCCGCACCGCGGTGCTCACCCAGTTCGGGCACGTGCGGCAGGCCGTCGGCACGCTGAGCGAGGAGCAACTCGCGGGCCCCACCCGCCTCGGTGACTGGACCGTCCGCGACCTGGCCGCGCACATCACGATGGCCGTCGACACGATCAGCCGTGCCCTCGACCGCGACGAGCCGGAGAAGCCCGCACTGTCCCTCCTGGAGTGGCCCTCCACCACCGCCCCCCGGGCGGAGGACATCGACGACGGCACCCGCGACCTCGCCGCCGCCCACCCCGACCTCGCCGCCCTGTACGCCGACACCGAGGAACGCTTCGCGCGCAAGCTCGCGCAGACCCCCGGCGACCGCCTCATCGGCAGCCGCACCGGCGCCATGACCCTCGCCGACTACCTGGTCACCCGCACCGTCGAACTCGTCGTCCACACCGACGACCTGAACGCCGCCGTGCCGGGCCTCGACATCCCGTACGACCGCCAGGCCCTGGCCGCCTGCACCCGCCTCCTGGCCGACGCCCTCGCCGCGAAGGCCCCCGGCGGCTCGACCGAGGTGCGGATCCCGCCCTACGCCGTCGTGCAGTGCGTCGAGGGGCTCCGGCACACCCGCGGTACCCCGCCCAACGTCGTCGAGACCGACCCGCTGACCTGGATCCGGCTCGCGACCGGACGGGTGGCGTGGCAGGAGGCGATCGAGGACGCGAAGGTCAGCGCCAGTGGTGAGCGGGCGGATCTTGGCGGATTGCTGCCCCTGATGGGGTGAACCGGCCGCCGACAAGGAACCGGTCTCCCGCCCCTCCCGTCCCATCGGCATGGACAAACAGCGACTGATCCTCGTGGTCCTGACCGTGCTCCCGCTCGCCGCGGCCTGCGGCACCGACAAGGCGGGCAGCGGTTCGGTCGGCGCCGAGAAACCCGTCACCGGAGTCCACTGGAGCGTCGACAGCGTCACCGTGGACGGCAAGACCCACAAGGCACCCGACGGGGCGAACGTGGAGATGAAGGACGGCAAGGCCGCGGGCAACTACGGCTGCAACCACTTCAACGCCAAGGTCACCACCGCCGAGGACGGCACCATCCGGCTCAGCCACGCCACGACCACCAGGATGGCCTGCGAGAAACCGGTCATGACCTTCGAGCAGACCCTCGCCGACACCATCGTCGGCGGTGCCCTGAAGACCGCCGTCACCGACGACCACCTCACGCTCACCACCGCGAGCGGAGACACAGTGCGACTGACCGAGTCCGCCGAGTCCACCGGCTGAGAGGTGTGCGACACCTCACTCATATATCCGGAGGGCCGTCGATCCACCGCGCTGACCAGCCAAAACGAAAAAACCGCCAAAGCGGTCGCCGCCCGGTGACTCAACAAAGGCACGTATCCCCAATTCGGACCAGTGGTCGACCTCGCCTACACTCGGGAACGTGCCACGTGGTGACGGTCGACTCAATCATGATCTGCTCCCCGGCGAGAAAGGCCCCCAGGACGCTTGCGGCGTCTTCGGAGTCTGGGCCCCGGGTGAAGAGGTCGCCAAGCTCACTTACTTCGGGCTCTACGCCCTCCAGCATCGGGGCCAGGAATCCGCGGGTATCGCGGTCAGCAACGGCTCCCAGATCCTCGTCTTCAAGGACATGGGGCTCGTTTCCCAGGTCTTCGACGAGACCTCTCTCGGTTCGCTCCAGGGTCATATCGCGGTCGGTCACGCCCGCTACTCGACCACCGGCGCCTCCGTCTGGGAGAACGCCCAGCCGACGTTCCGTGCCACCGCGCACGGCTCGATCGCGCTCGGCCACAACGGCAACCTGGTCAACACGGCGCAGCTCGCCGAGATGGTCGCCGACCTCCCCAAGGACACCAACGGCCGCTCGACCCGGGTGGCCGCCACCAACGACACCGACCTGCTCACCGCGCTCCTCGCGGCCCAGGTCGACGACGACGGCAAGCCGCTGACCATCGAGGAAGCCTCCCCGAAGGTCCTCCCGCAGGTCCGCGGCGCCTTCTCCCTCGTCTTCATGAACGAGCACACCCTCTACGCCGCCCGCGACCCGCAGGGCATCCGCCCGCTGGTTCTCGGCCGCCTGGAGCGCGGCTGGGTCGTCGCCTCCGAGGGCGCCGCCCTCGACATCTGCGGCGCGAGCTTCGTCCGTGAGATCGAGCCGGGCGAGTTCATCGCCATCGACGAGAACGGTCTGCGCAGCTCCCGATTCGCGGAAGCGAAGCCCAAGGGCTGTGTCTTCGAGTACGTCTATCTGGCCCGCCCCGACACCGACATCGCCGGCCGCAACGTCTACCTCTCCCGTGTGGAGATGGGCCGCAAGCTGGCGAAGGAAGCCCCGGTCGAGGCCGACCTGGTGATAGCGACTCCGGAGTCCGGCACCCCGGCGGCGATCGGTTACGCGGAAGCGTCCGGAATTCCGTTCGGTGCGGGTCTGGTGAAGAACGCCTATGTCGGGCGTACGTTCATCCAGCCCTCCCAGACGATCCGGCAGCTCGGTATCCGTCTGAAGCTGAACCCGCTGAAGGAAGTCATCAAGGGCAAGCGCCTGGTCGTCGTCGACGACTCGATCGTGCGCGGCAACACCCAGCGGGCGCTGGTGCGGATGCTCCGCGAGGCCGGGGCGGCCGAGGTCCACATCCGGATCTCCTCGCCGCCCGTGAAGTGGCCCTGCTTCTTCGGCATAGATTTCGCGACCCGTGCCGAGCTCATCGCCAACGGCATGACCATCGACGAGATCGGCACCTCGCTGGGCGCCGACTCCCTGGCGTACATCTCCCTCGACGGCATGATCGAGGCGACCACCATCGCCAAGCCGAACCTCTGCCGCGCCTGCTTCGACGGCGAGTACCCGATGGAGCTCCCGGACCCCGAGCTGCTCGGCAAGCAGCTCCTGGAGACCGAGCTGGCCGCCGGCCCGGCAGCCACGGCGGCGGCCGACGCGATCCGTCGTCCGTAAGCCCGTGCTGTGCCTTTTTTTGAATACGTCTGCAGTACGACACGAAAGTTCTCACCGTCATGTCTGAGACAACTGGTGCCAGCTACGCAGCCGCGGGCGTCGACATCGAAGCGGGCGACCGCGCCGTAGAACTCATGAAGGAGTGGGTGAAGAAGACCCAGCGCCCCGAGGTCCTCGGTGGCCTCGGCGGTTTCGCCGGCCTCTTCGACGCCTCCGCCCTCAAGAACTACGAGCGTCCCCTCCTCGCCTCCGCGACCGACGGCGTCGGCACGAAGGTCGACATCGCGCGTCAGCTGGGTGTCTACGACACGATCGGCCATGACCTGGTCGCGATGGTCATGGACGACATCGTGGTGTGCGGTGCCGAGCCGCTGTTCATGACCGACTACATCTGCGTCGGCAAGGTCCACCCCGAGCGGGTCGCCGCGATCGTCAAGGGCATCGCCGAGGGCTGTGTCCTCGCCGGCTGCGCCCTGGTGGGCGGCGAGACGGCCGAGCACCCCGGTCTGCTGGGTCCGGACGACTTCGACGTCGCCGGCGCCGGTACGGGCGTCGTGGAGGCCGACCGGCTGCTGGGCCCGGATCGTATCCGTACGGGTGACGCGGTCATCGCCATGGCGGCGTCCGGTCTTCACTCGAACGGGTACTCGCTCGTCCGCCATGTCCTGCTGAACGAGGCGGGTCTGTCCCTGGACGCCCGGATCGACGAGCTCGGCCGCACCCTCGGCGAGGAGCTCCTGGAGCCCACCAAGATCTACTCGCTGGACTGCCTGGCGCTCACCCGCACCACGGACGTCCACGCGTACAGCCACGTCACGGGAGGCGGTCTCGCGGCCAACCTGGCCCGCGTGATCCCGGACGAGCTGCACGCGATCGTGGACCGCTCCACCTGGACCCCGGCCCCGATCTTCGACCTCGTCGGCAGGACGGGTCAGGTCGAGCGCCTGGAGCTGGAGAAGACCCTCAACATGGGCGTCGGCATGATCGCCGTCGTCCCCGAGGAGTCGGCCGACGTGGCCCTGAGGACACTGGCCGACCGCGGGGTCGAGGCCTGGGTCGCGGGCGAGATCACGGACCGCGGTGACCACACCACGGGTGCGGAACTGGTCGGCACGTACTCGATCTAGAGCGCCGCGTAAGACGGCCTGACGGCAGCGCAAAACCCGGTCCGGTGGTGTGGACCACATCGGACCGGGTGAAGCACAGCTGGAGCGTCAAGCGCCGCGGCGTTGAGACGTGGGACCGGACTCGTCGTCCTCGTCCTCATCGTCGTCGTTATAGAGATCCGCGTACTGGGAGTACGGGTCGTCTTCTTCGTCTTCGTCGTCCTCGAACGGCTCGCCATTCGGCGGCTGGTTCGAAGTCGAAGCGCCCAGCTCATTGGCCAGACGCGACAGGTCAGTCCCGCCGCTGCTGTACTTCAGCTGGCGGGCGACCTTCGTCTGCTTGGCCTTTGCCCGGCCGCGCCCCATGGCTCGACCCCCTCGGATACGGGGCTCGGTGGCCCCAGAGTCTTGACACGCGTTCATGATCTGGAACGGGCTCTCCGCAGAGAGACCGGTCCGTAGGGCTTCCACGGTACCTGAGCCCACGCCCGTACGGTACGTCGCCCGCACTACGCGCCTGGACCCACAACCCTCAGGGTGCCCTTTCCCTGCTGGTCAACCGCGATTTTAACCACTTCTCGACGGCCGACCCGCCGACGAACGTGAGAGTTCTCTCTAAGTGCCCGTCGGCGGGTACCGGCCGTGCCGCTGCAACGGCGTGTCCAGTACGACGATCAGCGCGCCCTGCGGGCCACCGCCGCCTCGTGCATCCGCTGTTCGGCGATCCGGTCGGCCGCGGCGGCCGGCGGGATTCCATCCGCCTTCGCACGTGCGAATATGGCGAGCGTGGTGTCGTAGATCCTCGCCGCCTTCGCCTTGCACCGCTCGAAGTCGAAGCCGTGCAGCTCGTCGGCGACCTGGATGACCCCGCCGGCGTTCACCACGTAGTCCGGCGCGTAGAGGATCCCGCGGTCGGCGAGGTCCTTCTCCACGCCCGGGTGGGCGAGCTGGTTGTTGGCGGCGCCGCAGACCACCTTGGCGGTCAGCGCGGGGACGGTGTCGTCGTTGAGGGCGCCGCCGAGCGCGCAGGGGGCGTAGATGTCGAGCCCCTCGGCGCGGATCAGGGTCGCGGTGTCGGCGACGGCCGTCACACCCGTCGGATGCGCGGCGAGGATCCGCCCCACGGCCTCCTCGCGGACGTCCGTGACGACGACCTCGGCGCCCTCGGCCCGCAGGTGCTCCACCAGGTGGTGGCCGACCTTGCCGACGCCCGCGATGCCGACCTTCCGCCCGGCCAGCGAGGGGCTGCCCCACAGATGCCGGGCGGAGGCGCGCATGCCCTGGTAGACGCCGAAGGACGTCAGCACGGAGGAGTCGCCGGCGCCGCCGTTCTCGGGGGAACGTCCGGTCGTCCAGCGGCACTCGCGCGCCACGACGTCCATGTCGGCCACATACGTACCGACGTCGCAGGCGGTGACGTAGCGGCCACCGAGCGAGGCCACGAACCGGCCGTAGGCGAGCAGCAGCGCGGTCTTCTGAGGGGGCTCGATCGAGTCCGGGTCGCCGATGATCACGGCTTTGCCACCGCCGTGGTCCAGGCCGGCCATGGCGTTCTTGTACGACATCCCGCGCGCGAGGTTCAGGGCGTCGGCGACGGCCTCCTCCTCGGTCGCGTACGGGTAGAAGCGCGTGCCGCCGAGCGCGGGGCCCAGCGCGGTGGAGTGGATGGCGATGACGGCCTTGAGGCCGCTGGCACGGTCCTGGCAGAGCACGACTTGCTCATGACCGCCCTGGTCCGAGTGGAACAGGGTGTGCAGGACGCCGGCTGATACGTCGGTCACTGTGGTGACTCCTGGGTAAAGAGCGGCGGTTGGGACCAGCTCCCGTAAGGGTGGCGGGCGCTGTGAGCATGAGATTAGAGCCTGGGTGCCGCTGCCCACGGCGCCGTGCTCAGGATCACCTACCGGCGGAGTACCCCCGTGCGACGATTTGCATAGATTTCCCGCCCGTTTGTGAGCGGGTTCCGCAGGTTTTCCTGGCAGTGGGCGGGGGAGGGAGCAGGCGTGCCCAAGGTGTCCTCGGTGGTCGTCCCGTACGCGACCTATCTCCGCGTGTACGAGCCGCTGGCCGCCTTCCCGGAGCCGGAACGCGGCCACTGGATGCGCTACGCCCGCCGCCCCGACCGCCCCTCGTACCAGGACGAACTGCGCCGCTCCCTGGCCGACTTGCTGCCCACCCCGCCGATCCCGGTGCCGGTGCACGAGAGCGCCGACGCGTTCGTGCTGGACGTGGACGGGGTGGTCTGCGTCTGTCCCTGGCGGACCCGGCTGCGCGGCTGGCAGGCGCTCCAGGAGCTGCCGGAGGAGCTGCCGAAGCCGGTCCTGGACGCTGTGCTGCCGGAGGTCGTACGGCGCCAGGCGGCCCAGGACTACGAGCGCTGGCTGGTCCGCAACCCCGACGCCCGGCCCTGGATCCGCACCTCGACCTGGCAGGTGCCGCTGCACTGGTTCGTGCTGGTGGCCGACGAGGAGCGGTCCTTCGACAAGGGTTCGGGCGAGATCCCGCCGACGCTGCGCTACCGGACGCCGATGGTGCAGGCCCGGCGGCGGGTGGCGCGGGCCCTGCGGACCCTGAAGGACACCGTCGACGAGGGACCGCTGACCGACGGCCTGGTGGACGTGGGGCGTTGGCTGGAGGAGTTCCACCCGCGCTCGCACGTCGAACTGGACTACGGCGGTCTGGTGCACACCCTGCCGCCCGGCGAGCTCGAGGACGACCACTCTGCGGCCGACGTGGCCGCGGGCATCGAGGCCTTGCGGCTCGGCGACGGGGCGGCCGCGGGGGAGGCGTACGCGCGGCTCGTGGAGCGGTGGCGTTCGGTCCGGGACCGGCGGTCCGCGAACTAGGTGTTCCGTGAACTGAGTGTGCCCTGGGTCACTTTGGTCACGAACTGGCGTTTGACCTGACGCCCGTTTTGGGGTTTCGTCCTCGGTCAAGGTGTCACCAAGTTTCCCCTGATGCTCCGCCAACAAGGGACGTAGGTCCCGATCCGGGCGTACGCCTCACTGTGTGTCAAGCGTGACGGACCGCACGTACCCGGCTCTTGCATCTCTTCCCCCTCCTCATGCCAAAATAGGACAAGGGGCCCGGGGGAGGTTCCGCTTTGGGGGGTCTGGTGACTCCTGATCGCTCTGTGACTGATCGTCACAGTGGCGTGACTGTCCGCTATGGCATGGTCCATCGGTCTCTGTCGCCGATGAACACCTGGGGGGCAATTCCATCGGTTTGGCCGACGCGGCTGGACAGATGGTGTAGTTGTAGTGCCGAGGACAAGCCGTTCGTCCTATAACCGACTCGACTCGCGTCCGCCATTTCGGGCAACGCGGGTCAAGGTGCAGAATTTAGAGGAAAGAACCGAGAAGGTTCGGTTCTCCCGAGGAGGCCGCTCATGACCGCTCGCACCCCTGATGCCGAGCCGCTGCTGACCCCGGCTGAGGTCGCCACGATGTTCCGCGTCGACCCGAAGACGGTCACGCGGTGGGCGAAGGCTGGGAAGCTCACGTCCATTCGTACGCTCGGCGGGCACCGCCGCTACCGCGAGGCGGAGGTCCGCGCACTGCTCGCGGGCATCCCCCAGCAGCGCAGCGAGGCCTGAACCAACTGAATAGCGGACAAACCGGCAGGTCCCCCAACGTGCCGAGGCGTCCGCGACCAAGCTCCAAGCGACGCGGGTACTGCCCCAACAGAACCCACGCCCAAGCTCATCCCAGAACATCACAGGGTGCGTCGTCGATCGCGCTGGACTCCGCCGAGTCCAGCGCGATCTTTTTTGTGCGCTTCACGTGTGGGATGTGGGCCGGCACGCGGCGCTGTGAGCGGGCTTGTCGGAGTCTGGGGAGGGGTGTCGGATCTCCTGTGGACGGCTTCCGACGTACCGACTGGTCGGCCCTACGGGCTGGTGCAATTGCACATATTAAATTGACCAGTTGTAGGTGAGGTGTAAGTACCGCGGTTTCAGAAACTCATGCGGTGACACCCGTCACATGCCAGGGTCCTTGTTGCCTCTGGCGCATGTGCGCTAGAGGAGGCACGCGTTCCACCGCCCCACGTCCGTACGGTCGTTGGGGCCGCCGGTGGTCACGCGGGCGAGGGGCTTTCGTCCTCGGCGACCTCTCCGTCGGCCTCGTCGGCCCGCGGGGCGGAGTCCATGGCGAGCCGCAGCAGCTGATGGCAGATCGGGCAGTGCCGCGTCAGATGGCGGCGATAGGAGGTAGCGGCCGATGACAGATGCGCACGGAGCAACGCCCGCGTCTCGTGCCTGGCCGAAGCCGCCATACGCCACCTCCAGAGGCTGCACGGGGAACTAGCCCTGGCTTCTGGAGTACCGAGCGAATGTGACGCCGTCAAGACGGCGCAGACGGCATGGAACGCAAAAGAGCCCGGATCCGAAGATCCGGGCTCTCTGTTGCGGTCCTGACGGGATTTGAACCCGCGGCCTCCACCTTGACAGGGTGGCGAGCACTCCAAGCTGCTCCACAGGACCAGGTTTTGCGGCGCTTATTGCTGCGTTGCGCTGCGAGAAGGACTGTACAGGAGGGTGAGCCCCGTGCGCGAACTCACCCAGCGTGCGGGGGTGGTTACGGGACGGCGGCGTCGATCGCCTTCACGATCCGCTTGTCCGAGACGGGGTACGCCGTGCCCAGCGCGTGGGCGAAGTAGCTGACCCGGAGCTCCTCGATCATCCAGCGGATGTCCAGCACGGAGGAGGGGACCGGGCGGCCCTGGGGCATCTGCTCCAGGAGCCAGGCGTACTCGTCCTGCATCTCGTGGACCTTCTCCATGCGCGTGGTGTCCCGCTGGACACTCGTCGGCATCTGCTGGAGGCGCCGGTCCGCGGCGACCAGGTAGCGCATCAGGTCCGCCAGACGACGCAGCCCCGTCTCCGTCACGAAGCCCGGCTTCACGAGGGCGTCCAGCTGCTTGCGTACGTCCTGGAGGTTCGCCAGCAGCGCGGGGCTGCGTACGGCCTTCAGACGGCGCTCACAGGCCTGCCAGGCGGCAAGGACCTGCTGCACCTGGCCCACCGTACGGACCGTCGTGTCGACGATCTCGGCACGCACCTTGTCGTAGAGCTTCCGGTACGACTCCTCGTCCCACGCCGGCCCCCCGAAGTCGGCGATCAGCCGGTCCGCCGCCGCCATCGCGCAGTCGTCGAACAGGCCCTGGATGGAGCCGTGCGGGTTCGCCGAGAGCGCCAGCTTCTGCGGGTTCGTCAGCTTCTCCGACGCGAACTTCGCCGGGTTCACCGGGATGTTGCGCAGGATCAGCCGCCGCGTGCCCTTCCACATCGCCTCCGCCTGCTCCGCCTCCGTGTCGAAGAGGCGTACGGAGACCGTGTCGCCGTCGTCCACCAGCGCCGGGTACGCCTTCACCGGCTGGCCGGCGCGGCGGGTCTCGAAGACGCGGGTGAGGGAGCCGATGGTCCAGTCGGTCAGGCCCTTGCGCTCCAGGGACTCGCCGCCCTGGCGTTCCGCCGTCGCCGCGGCCGCCTGCGAGAGGGCCTGGCGCGCCTTCGGCTTCAGCTGGAGCTTCAGCGCCTCCAGGTTCTTGTCCTCGGCGAGATTGCGGCGCCGCTCGTCGACGATCCGGAAGGTGATGCGGAGATGGTCCGGGACCTTCGACCAGTCGAAGTCCTCGGCGTCGAAGGGCACCCCGACCATCCGCTTGAGCTCACGGGCCATGGTGAGGGTCAGCGGCTCCTGGAGGGGGACCGCCGCGGCAAGGAAGCGCTGCGCGAAGTTCGGCGCCGGTACGTAGTTGCGGCGGATCGGCTTGGGGAGGGAACGGATCAGCTCCGTCACCACCTCTTCGCGCAGCCCCGGGATCTGCCAGTCGAAGCCCTCGTCCGTGACCTGGTTGAGCACCTGGAGCGGGATGTGGACCGTCACACCGTCCGCGTCCGCACCCGGCTCGAACTGGTACGTCACACGGAACTTCAGTTGCCCCTGCCGCCACGAGTCCGGATAGTCGTCCTTGGTGACCGCCTCCGCCGACTCCCGGATGAGCATCTCCCGCTCGAAGTCCAGGAAGTCCGGCTGCTCATGGCGCTTGTGCTTCCACCAGGAGTCGAAGTGGGCGCCGGAGACGACGTGTTCGGGCACCCGCTGCTCGTAGAAGTCGAAGAGCGTCTCGTCATCGACCACGATGTCCCGGCGCCGCGCCCGGTGCTCCAACTCCTCGACCTCGCTGAGGAGTTTGCGGTTGTCGGCGAAGAACTTGTGGTGCGTTCGCCAGTCGCCCTCGACGAGCGCGTTGCGAATGAAAAGCTCGCGGGACGCCTCCGGGTCGATCCGGCCGTAGTTCACCTTCCGCTGGGCGACGATCGGTACGCCGTACAGCGTGACCTTCTCGTACGCCATCACGGCCGCCTGGTCCTTCTCCCAGTGCGGCTCGGAGTACGTCCGCTTCAGGAGGTGCCCGGCGAGCGGCTCGACCCACTCCGGCTCGATCTTCGCGTTGACGCGGGCCCAGAGCCGGGACGTCTCGACCAGCTCGGCCGACATCACGAACCGCGGCTGCTTCTTGAAGAGCGCCGAGCCGGGGAAGATCGCGAACTTGGCGCTGCGGGCGCCCAGGTACTCGTTCTTGTTGCCGTCCTTCACGTCCTTCATGCCGACGTGCGAGAGCAGACCGGCGAGGAGGGAGACATGGACGCTCTGGTCGGCCGCGTCCTCCTCGTTCAGATGGATGCCCATCTGCTTGGCGACCGTGCGCAGCTGTGTGTAGATGTCCTGCCACTCACGGATGCGCAGGAAGTTCAGGTACTCCTGCTTGCACATCCGGCGGAAGGACGAGGAGCCGCGCTCCTTCTGCTGCTCGCGCACGTACCGCCACAGGTTGAGATAGGCGAGGAAGTCGCTGGTCTCGTCCTTGAAGCGGGCGTGCTGCTGGTCGGCCTGGGTCTGTTTGTCGGCCGGGCGCTCGCGCGGGTCCTGGATGGACAGGGCGGCGGCTATGACCATGACCTCGCGGACACAGCCGTTCTTGTCGGCCTCCAGGACCATGCGGGCCAGGCGCGGGTCGACGGGCAGCTGGGCGAGCTTGCGGCCGGTCTCGGTGAGCCGCTTGCGCGCGTCCTTCTGTGCCGGATCAAGGGCGTTGAGCTCCTGCAGCAGCTGCACGCCGTCGCGGATGTTGCGGTGGTCCGGCGGGTCGATGAAGGGGAACTTCTCGATGTCGCCGAGGCCGGCCGCGGTCATCTGGAGGATGACGGAGGCCAGGTTCGTACGGAGGATCTCCGCGTCCGTGAACTCGGGGCGGCCCTCGAAGTCCTCTTCGGTGTAGAGCCGGATGCAGATGCCGTCGGACGTACGACCGCAGCGGCCCTTGCGCTGGTTGGCGCTGGCCTGCGAGATCGCCTCGATGGGGAGCCGCTGGACCTTGGTGCGGTGGCTGTAGCGGCTGATCCGGGCGAAGCCGGGGTCGATGACGTACTTGATGCCCGGGACGGTCAGCGAGGTCTCGGCGACGTTCGTTGCCAGAACGATCCTGCGCCCGGTGTGCGGCTGGAACACACGATGCTGCTCGGCGTGCGAGAGCCGGGCGTACAGGGGCAGGACCTCGGTGAACCGGTAGTTCTTCCTGTTGAGCGCGTCCGCGGTGTCCCGGATCTCCCGCTCACCGGAGAGGAAGACCAGGATGTCGCCCTTGCCCTCGCCCTGGAGCTCCTCGACGGCATCGCAGATCGCGGTGATCTGGTCGCGGTCGGAGTCTTCGGAGTCCTCTTCGAGGAGGGGGCGGTAGCGGACCTCGACGGGATACGTCCGGCCGCTGACCTCGACGATCGGCGCCTCACCGAAGTGCCGGGAGAACCGCTCGGGATCGATGGTCGCCGAGGTGATGACGACCTTCAGATCCGGCCGCTTCGGCAGCAGCTGCGCGAGATAGCCCAGCAGGAAGTCGATGTTGAGGGACCGCTCGTGGGCCTCGTCGATGATGATCGTGTCGTAGGCGAGCAGCTCGCGGTCGGTCTGGATCTCGGCGAGCAGGATGCCGTCCGTCATCAGCTTGACGAAGGTGCCGTCCTGGTTCACCTGGTCGGTGAACCGCACCTTCCAGCCGACGGCCTCACCGAGCGGAGTGTCCAGCTCCTCGGCGACCCGCTCGGCCACGGTCCGCGCGGCGATACGACGGGGCTGCGTGTGCCCGATCATGCCGCGGACGCCACGGCCCAGCTCCAGACAGATCTTCGGGATCTGGGTCGTCTTGCCCGACCCGGTCTCACCCGCGACGATCACGACCTGGTGATCACGGATGGCGTCCGCGATCTCGGCCTTCTTCTGGCTGACGGGCAGCTGCTCGGGATAGCTGACGGCGGGCACACGTCCGCGCCGCTTGGCCATCCGCTCCTCGGCCCTGACGACCTCGCCCTCGATCTCGGCGAGCACGGCGGACCGTGCCTCGGGCTTGCGGATCTTGCGCGCGCCTTCGAGCCTGCGCCCGAGTCGCTGCGCGTCGCGCAGGGAGAGCTCGGTCAGGCGAGGGGCGATTGTGCCGAGGGCCGGGGCACCGGGGGCAGGATGCGTAGACATACGCGATCCAGGATCTCATCCCGCACAAAGAAGGGGCGAACCCTTTTGGGCACGCCCCCTCTCGCACTCCCGTGTGCGTCACCGCACGTCGACGTGGTCCTCCGTGCCGCTGCCCACGAAGTGCTTGCTGCCGGGGTACCGGAAGACGGGCACCCAGGTGCCGTCCTGCTGGGCCTTGAAGGCTCCTGGAGCACGCCCTTCACGGTGATCGTCGCGGTGACCTCGGCGGTCGTGGTGCGCTGGACGAAGGGGCGCTCTCTGTGAACGACGAAACCCCCTCCGGTTGCCCTGGAGGGGGTTTCGTACTGAGTGGCTGGGGCCGGGGTCGAACCGGCGACCTATCGCTTTTCAGGCGATCGCTCGTACCAACTGAGCTACCCAGCCACGAGGTTTCCGAGGAAACCTCAGCGGTCCTGACGGGATTTGAACCCGCGGCCTCCACCTTGACAGGGTGGCGAGCACTCCAAACTGCTCCACAGGACCTGGCTTTGTGTGCGAACAGTGTCGCACACGGTGTTGCGTGCCCCCAACGGGATTCGAACCCGTGCTACCGCCTTGAAAGGGCGGCGTCCTAGGCCGCTAGACGATGAGGGCTATCGGCCCGCCTTGCGCTTCTCAGCGCGTCGGGGACGTGAGAAGCATATGGGATGCCGGGAGGTATCGCCAAAACGGTTTACGGAGCGCTGTCGGACGGGGTGGGGGACGGCGTCGGGGCGGGGCTGGGGGTGGGGCTCGGGGTGGGAGTCGCGCCCGGCAGGTTCTCCTCCGGCAGGTGACGGCTGACCTCGGCCGTCGTCAGGCCGAGCCCGCCGAGTCTGATCTCGTCCCAGGCCTGCAGGCGCCGGGAGTCGCGGTCGAAGTAGAGGATCGAGGCCTCGATCGGGTCCGGGTACTTCCCCTCCACCGCACGCAGCCCGCTGCCGCCGGTGGAGCCCTCGACGCGCAGCCGGGTGCCGTTGCGCAGGACCTCCATCTCCTGGTGGTGCAGATGACCGGAGAGCACCAGCGGCACCGAGCCGTCGACCTCCCGCGCGGCCGACGGCTCGTGCACGACGGCGACGTCCACGGGCTTTCCGGCGGTCGTCCAGTCGCGCAGCGCGGCGGCGAGACGGGCGCCCGCGGCCTCCTGGGTCTCCTCGGCGCCGGGACCCTCGCTGCGGTCGGGGGTGAACTGCGGGTCGCCGATGCCGGCGAAGCGCAGGCCGGCGACGCTCTGGGCGCGCCCGTCGTCGAGGACGTGCACGTTCTTCAGACCCTCCATGTAGCGCTGGGTGACACCGGAGTCGTGGTTGCCGCGCACCCACACGTACGGCGCCCCGAGGTCCTCGATGGGGTCCAGGAAGCCGTTCTCGGCGGCCGTGCCGTGGTCCATGGTGTCGCCGGAGTCGACGATGACGTTCACCTGGTACTGCTCCACCAGCGAGGCGACGATCTTCCAGCTGGCCGGGTTCAGATGGATGTCCGAGACGTGCAGGACCCGGATGGTGGTGGGGTCCGGCTGGAAGGCGGGGAGCGTGGAGGTGACGTCGTACAGCTTCGTCACGTTGGTGACGAGGCGCGCCAACTCCTGCTGGTAGACGTCGAATTCGGTGACGATGTTGCGCGCGTTGCCGACCAGGGACGGGGCCGAGGAGAGCAGTCCGGAGAACTTCGGCTCCAGGACGGAGTCGGGGTTCCAGGTGGCGTACGCCGTCCCGCCGGACGCGGCGAGCAGGCCGAGGGCGAGGCCGCCGGCGGCGAGGGCGCGGCGGGGGCGCCGGTAGACGGCGAGGCCGAGGGCGGTGGCACCCACGACGACGGCGACGCAGGACCGTACGGCCAGGTCGAGGGTGCCGTGCTCGACGTCCTCGGTGACCTCGTCCTGGAGCCCGGAGAGGCGTTCGGGGTGGTCGACCAGGGCCTGGGAGCGGACCGGGTCGAGCTGGTCGACGTTGACGTCCAGACGGACGGGGGCGTGGTGGCTGTCCAGCTGGAGGGCGCCCAGCGGGGAGACGTTGATCTTCGTGCCGCCGGTGAAGGACGGGCGCAGGGTCATCGTCGTGTTCATGGGGCCCACGGGGGTGCGGACATTGCCGACGATCAGCAGGCCCAGCCACGCCCCGAGCAGCACGACGGCCACCAGCCCGACGGCCCGGCCCCACGGGTGCGGCTGGTGGACGAGTTCGAGTGTCGGCAGGGGGCGGCGGGTGCGGTAGTGCCGGGCGAGGGTGCGCGGTGAGCGGCGTAGGCGGACCAGGACGTTCAGGACTGCGGCGGGGACGCGGGCCATTGGTCCCGTATGCCCAAGTGCGGGGGTGGATATGCGGCTCCGCTGTGGTGAGCGGCTGGGGCGGAGTCCTCGGTCAGCCCCAGCCCAGTTCGTGGAGCCGCTCGTCGTCGATGCCGAAGTGGTGGGCGATCTCGTGGATCACGGTCACGGCGACCTCGTGCACCACGTCGTCCTGGGTCTCGCAGAACCGCAGGGTCGGACCCATGTAGATCGAGATGCGGTCGGGCAGCACGCCGGCGTACCACTCGCCGCGGTCGGTGAGCGGGGTGCCCTCGTAGAGGCCCAGCAGTTCGGGGTCGTCGGCGGGAGGTTCGTCCTCGACGAACACGGCGACGTTGTCCATGACCCGGGTCAGCTCGGGCGGGATCTGGTCCAGGGCCTGGCTCACGAGTTCTTCGAAGGCTTCGCGCGTCATCTCCAGCACAGGGCCATTGTCGGGGACGGGGTGCCTGGAGCGGAGGCGGGTGCGGGTGGGTCTCGCGCGTGTCCTCTTGTGGGCGGCGGGAGTTGAACGGGTTGACTCTCTCAACCGCCCTCGGAGGTGGCTGCCCGTGCGCCCCTTGTACGTACCCGTCCGTCTGGCCGCCACGGTGATGGCGGTCGCCGCTGCCGCCGGCTGTATGAGTGTGGGCGACGACGACGGCGGCAAAGGAGCCAAGCCGTCGCACTCCGCCGGGCAGCGGGGCGGGGACGCGCCGGACGGCGGACCGGCGGTGCCGGGCGGGGGCGGTGGGTACGGGGCCGCCGGGGCCGACGGCAAGCACGGGAAGAAGAAGGGCAAGGGGAAGGCGGGGGAGTCGGCGTCGCCCTCCGCGTCGGAGTCGGCCGGGGAGAGCGCGTCGCCCTCGGCGGACGTCAAGCCCGGCAAGCCGGACAAACCGCAGCCGACCCCGACGAAGACCCAGCCCGCCCCGACGAAGACGCCCGAGCCGACCCCGACGCCGACTCCGACCCCGGACCCGCCCTCCCCGACCCCCACGGTCGCCGAGCCGTCCTCCTCCGCCCACCAGGAGGCCGAGCCGCAACTGGCCCAACGCGAGCCGGCACCCGCGGCGGGGACACCGGCGTAGGGCGGCGGGGCGGGCGGTTCTCCGGGCGGGAAGACCCGTGGGAGCCGGGTGTGACGTACGTCAATGGGACCCGGTTTGCCTTCGGGGGTGGTGGGTGCGTATGGTGGTAGATCGTTTGATCCCATTTGCCCGGCGCCAACGCAGAGCGCGCCGTGTGGCGCGTTCTCTCCCTTGCCGTGGCTGACCGCATAGAGGCGGTCGTATTGCGAATCACGGAGTTGACGGGCGCGTGCCGACGAGACTCCGGAAGGTTTCGCATACGCATGTCCATTTCCAGTTCTGATCACGCCGTCATGCCCGAGAACGGCGAGAACGAGATCGTCGAGGAGACCCCCGAGGTCACCTTCGCCACTCTCGGTCTCCCGGAGGGCGTTGTGCGCAAGCTCGCCCAGAACGGCGTGACCTCCCCCTTCCCGATCCAGGCCGCGACCATCCCGGACGCCCTGGCCGGCAAGGACATCCTGGGCCGTGGCCGCACCGGCTCCGGCAAGACCCTCTCCTTCGGTCTGCCGCTGCTGACCAAGCTGTCCGGCGGCCACACCGACAAGAAGAAGCCCCGCGGCATCATCCTCACGCCGACCCGTGAGCTCGCGATGCAGGTCGCGGACGCCCTCCAGCCCTACGGCGACGTCCTCGGCCTCAAGATGAAGGTCGTCTGCGGCGGCACGTCGATGAGCAACCAGATGTACGCCCTGGAGCGCGGTGTCGACGTCCTCGTCGCCACCCCGGGCCGGCTGCGCGACATCATCAACCGCGGCGCCTGCTCCCTGGCGAACGTCGAGGTCGCCGTCCTCGACGAGGCCGACCAGATGTCCGACCTGGGCTTCCTGCCCGAGGTCACCGAGCTGCTCGACCAGATCCCGGGCGGCGGCCAGCGCATGCTGTTCTCGGCCACGATGGAGAACGAGATCTCCACGCTGGTCAAGCGCTACCTGACCAACCCGGTCACGCACGAGGTCGACAGCGCCCAGGGCAACGTCACGACGATGTCCCACCACATCCTCATCGTGAAGCCCAAGGACAAGGCGCCGGTCACCGCGGCCATCGCCTCCCGCAAGGGCCGCACGATCATCTTCGTCCGCACCCAGCTGGGCGCCGACCGCATCGCCGAGCAGCTCCAGGACGCCGGTGTGAAGGCCGACGCGCTGCACGGCGGCATGACGCAGGGTGCCCGTACCCGCGTCCTCGCCGACTTCAAGGACGGTTACGTCAACGCGCTCGTCGCGACCGACGTCGCCGCCCGCGGTATCCACGTCGACGGCATCGACCTGGTCCTGAACGTGGACCCGGCCGGTGACCACAAGGACTACCTGCACCGTGCGGGCCGTACGGCTCGCGCCGGCCGCACGGGCACGGTCGTCTCCCTCTCCCTGCCGCACCAGCGCCGCCAGATCTTCCGGCTGATGGAGGACGCGGGCGTCGACGCCGGCCGTCACATCATCAACTCCGGTACGGCCTTCGAGCCCGAGGTCGCCGACATCACCGGCGCCCGTTCGATGACCGAGGTCCAGGCGCAGTCTGCGGGCGACGCCGCGCAGCAGGCCGAGCGTGAGGTCACGCAGCTCACGAAGGACCTGGAGCGGGCCACCCGGCGCGCGACCGAGCTCCGCGAGGAGGCCGACCGCTTGGTCGCCCGTGCCGCGCGCGAGCGGGGCGACGACCCGGAGACCGCGGTGGCCGAGGCCGCCGCCGTCGTGGAGGCCGCGGCGGCCGAGCAGCCCGCCGCCGAGGCGCCGGTGCGCGAGGAGTCCTCCTCTTCGTACGAGCGTCCGCGTCAGCAGCGCGACGAGCGGGGCAACTACGAGCGCCGCGACCGTCGTGACGACCGTCCGTCGGGTGGTTTCCGCCGCGATGACCGTCGTGACGGTGACCGTGGCGGCTTCCGCCGCGACGACCGTCCGTCGGGTGGTTTCCGCCGGGACGACCGTCGTGACGGTGACCGTGGCGGCCGTTCGTTCGACCGCCCGTCGGGTGGCTTCAACCGTGACAACGACCGTGGCGGCTTCCGCCGTGACGACCGTCCGTCGGACCGTCCGTCGGGTGGTTTCCGCCGTGACGACCGTCGCGATGGTGGTGACCGTGGTGGCCGTTCCTTCGACCGCCGCGACGAGCGCCCCTCGGGTGGTTTCCGCCGCGATGACCGTCGCGATGGTGGTGACCGTGGTGGCCGTTCCTTCGACCGCCGCGACGACCGTCCGTCGGGTGGCTTCAACCGTGACAACGACCGTGGCGGCTTCCGTCGCGACGACCGTCCGTCCGGCCACCGTGGCAGCGACCGTCCGTTCAACCGCGACCGTCAGGCCAGCAGCGACCGCCCCGGCTTCCGCGCCGGCGGCCACGACCGCCCGCAGGGCCGTCGTGACGACCACCGCGGCACGGGTACCGGCACCGGCACCGGCTCCTTCGGGCGCCGCGACGACAAGCCGCGCTGGAAGCGCAACGGCTGACGGTAAGTAAGCAGGCCGAGCGCCGCGGTCCCCGTTCCGGGGGCCGCGGCGCTCTGTCGTTGGGGGAGCCCTTTTCCGAAGCGGCTCTTTCTAGCCAAGTTGTGACGTGTGTCACGCCCCCAGTGAGGGAATTGCTGGGGGCATGACAGATGACGACATAGCGAGTGGGCAGTCGGGAGCCTCCGGACTCTCCGACGAGGAACGCCTCGCCCAGCTCGGCTACACGCAGGTTCTGGCCCGCCGCATGTCGGCGTTCTCCAACTACGCGGTCTCCTTCACGATCATCTCGGTGCTGTCGGGCTGTCTGACGCTGTACCTGTTCGGGATGAACACGGGCGGCCCCTCGGTGATGATCTGGGGCTGGGTCGCGGTCGGGCTGATGACGCTGTTCGTCGGGTTGTCGATGGCCGAGATCTGTTCGGCGTACCCGACCTCGGCAGGCCTGTACTTCTGGGCGCACAAGCTCGCCCCCAGCCGGACCGCGGCCGCCTGGGCGTGGTTCACGGGCTGGTTCAACGTGCTCGGCCAGGTCGCGGTGACCGCCGGCATCGACTTCGGCGCCGCGTCCTTCCTCGGCGCGTACCTGAACCTGCAGTTCGACTTCGAGGTGACACCGGGCCGGACGATCCTGCTGTTCGCGGGCATCCTCGCGCTGCACGGTCTGCTGAACACCTTCGGCGTACGGATCGTCGCGATCCTCAACAGCGTCAGCGTGTGGTGGCACGTGGTGGGCGTGGCGGTGATCGTCGGCGCGCTGACCTTCGTACCGGACCACCACCAGTCCGCGTCCTTCGTGTTCACGGAGTTCGTCAACAACACGGGCTGGGGGAGCGGGGTCTACGTCGTCGCGCTGGGCCTGCTGATGGCCCAGTACACGTTCACCGGCTACGACGCCTCCGCCCATATGACCGAGGAGACCCACGACGCGTCGACGGCCGGCCCGAAGGGGATCGTGCAGTCGATCTGGACGTCGTGGATCGCCGGCTTCGTGCTGCTGCTCGGCTTCACCTTCGCGATCCAGTCCTACGACGGCGCGCTGAACTCCTCGACGGGCGCGCCCCCGGCGCAGATCCTGCTGGACGCCCTGGGCGCGACCGCCGGCAAGCTGCTGCTGCTCGTCGTGATCGGGGCACAGCTGTTCTGCGGGATGGCCTCGGTGACGGCCAACAGCCGCATGATCTACGCCTTTTCGCGTGACGGCGCGCTGCCGTTCTCGCGGGTCTGGCACACGGTCAGCCCGCGCACCCGGACGCCGGTCGCGGCCGTGTGGCTGGCGGCTTCGGGGGCGCTGGTCCTGGGACTGCCGTACCTGATCAACTACACGGCCTACGCGGCGGTGACGTCGGTGGCGGTGATCGGCCTGTACATCGCGTACGTCATCCCGACGCTGCTGCGGCTGCGCAAGGGCGAGGCCTTCGAGCGCGGGCCGTGGCATCTGGGCCGTTGGTCCCGGGCGATCGGTGTGGTGTCGGTGGTGTGGGTCGGCGTGATCACGGTCCTGTTCATGCTGCCGCAGGTCTCCCCGGTCACCTGGGAGACCTTCAACTACGCGCCGATCGCCGTCCTGGCGGTCCTGGGCTTCGCGGCGGCCTGGTGGCTGGCCTCGGCCCGGCACTGGTTCCTGAACCCCGAGCACGAGCGGACACGGGCCCGCGAGGCGGCACGCAAGGGGGCGCCGGAACCGGTTGATCCGTGATCTTTGGGTCGGCTTCCGCTCGCCCCGTCTCTTCCGGCGCGGCCGTGTCACCGATACCCGATCGGAGACTCGGCCGCGTCCGGCTATGCTCGGGGAGGCAACATCGCCTGGGCCCTTAGCTCAATTGGCAGAGCAGTGGACTTTTAATCCATTGGTTGTGGGTTCGAGTCCCACAGGGCCTACCCGGAAGCCCCCGCGTCAGACTGTTCTGAGGTGGGGGTTTCGGCGTCCCCGGAGGCCTGTCGGCCGCTACGGGCCCCATGGCGGCGGGCCGGTGCGGGTGGCCCAGGCGGCGAGGGCGGACTCGTCGAAGAGGCGGATCCCGGTGCCGGACGCGTACTGGGCCGCGGGCTTCGTGAACACGGACGTCGTGACTACGGCGGCGACCTGGGCGCTGTGGACGCTGTAGCAAGTGCCGCCGAACCGCTGGAGGTCCGGGCTGCCCACCTTGGTGGTCGGGCCGTAGCGCTTGCACTGGATGACGACGCGGCGCCCGTCCGGCGCGTCGGCGACGACGTCGGCGCCCAGGTCGCCGGCGCCTCCCACGACCCGGACCCCGAGACAGCCGTCGCGTTCGCAGAGGAACGCGACGGCGTGCTCGAACTCCCTTGGGCCCATGGCGTGGTAGCGCGCCACCTCCGTGGACCGCAGCGTGCGGACGCGATGGAGCTCCGCGGCCTGCCGGGCCCGGCGCCTGCCGAGTGCGAGGCCGCCGCCCACGAGGAGCAGGAGGATGAAGAAGGCGCCCGCGCCGTTGCCGTCGGCCCAGGCGAGGAGTGCCGCCGGGAGCAGGACGAGGGCGGCGGCCGCGTAGAGGCAGCCGGCGACTCCGATCGGTTCGGACGGCCGGACGAGGTCGCGTGTGGGCGCGCGCATGGATCCCCCCGAGGTGTGCCAGGTGGAGAGATCTACCACCGGGAGACGCGGAGGGTGGCCCTTATGTCGGTGAACAGTCCGTTCTGGTGTTTTCGCACGCCCGGGGCGTGCGCCTGCCCGCCGTCCGGGGAGGGTGGAGCGGGCTACACCCGAGGAGTGGAGCCCGCTCCACCGTCTCCCGACACCTTGGTCATCTAGCCTGCCCCCATGTGGAAGACCGTGCGGCGCGCCGCGAGGGCCACCGGCCACCTCCTGCTGGCCGCCGCGATGGCGTTCGGTGTGTGGATCTTCGTCACCGTGCTGCTGATCACCGCCATCGGCACGCTCGCGGTGGTCGGCGCCTGGCTGCTGCCCGAGACGGTGCTGCTCATACGGCGGATCGCCGGAGCCAAGCGGCAGCTGACGGCCTCGTGGACGGGCGTGCGGATCCCCGAGGCGTACCAGCCGCTGACCGGGACCGTCCGGGAGCGGTTCCGTACGGCCGTCAAGGACCCCGGCACGCTGACCGACTTCCGGTGGATGGTGGCGTACTACCTCTACGGCGCCCTGCTCTTCGTCGCGCTGCCGCTGTGGCCCGTCGGGCTCGTCGTCGACGGTGTGTGGAGCGGGCTGCTGCGCCGGGAGCCGGTCGTACTGCCGCTCATCGTGAAGGTCGCGGACCTGGAGGCCGACTGGTCGACGGCTCTGCTCAAGCCGTCCCCGAAGGCGCAGTTGACCCGCAGGGTCGAGGAGCTGGCCGCCACCCGTGCCGACGCCATCGCCGCGCACGGCGCCGAACTCCGCCGTATCGAGCGGGACTTGCACGACGGCGCCCAGGCCAACCTCGTCGCGCTGTCCATGCGCATCGGGCTCGCCAAGCGGGCCTACGACCGTGACCCCGACACCGCCCGCAAGCTGCTGGACGAGGCCCAGGACCAGGCCGAGCAGGCGCTGACGGAGCTGCGCAACGTCGTGCGCGGCATCCACCCGCCGATCCTGACCGACCGGGGGCTCGTGGGCGCCGTGCGCGCGCTGGCCGCCGGCAGCGGGCTCCAGGTCACCATCGACGACGGCGCGATGGACGAGAGCGTACGGGCGCCCGCCGCCGTCGAGGCCGCCGCCTACTTCGTGGTCGCCGAATCCCTCACCAACGCCGCCAAATACAGTGGTTCTCCCCGGGCCGACGTCAGGCTCGTGCGCACGAAGCGCGGACTGCGGGTGCGGGTCAGTGACGTGGAGGGCGGTGGCGGTGCCGACGAGTCCTCCGGTTCCGGGCTGCTCGGCATGCGGCGCCGGGTCGCCGCGCTCGACGGGACCGTGGACGTGTCGAGCCCCGTCGGGGGGCCGACCGTGATCGAAGTGGAGCTGCCGTGCGTGTGGTGATCGCCGAGGACAACGCCCTGCTGCGGGAGGGCCTCGTCCTGTTGCTGACCTCGGCCGGGCACGAGGTGGTGGCCGTCGTCGGCACCGGGCCCGAGGTCATGCCGGCCGTGCGGGAACAGCGACCGGACGTGGCCGTCCTGGATGTGCGGATGCCGCCCGGTTTCCGCGACGAGGGGCTGCGGGCCGCGCTGGAGGCCCGCAAGGAGTTCCCCGGGCAGCCGGTGCTGGTGCTCTCGCAGTACGTCGAGGAGTCGTACGCCGCCGAGCTGCTGGGCGGCGGCACCAGCGGGGTCGGCTATCTGCTCAAGGACCGGGTGGGCCGGGTCGACGAGTTCCTCGACGCGCTGGAGCGGGTCGCGGGCGGCGGTACGGCCCTGGACCCCGAGGTCGTCACCGAGCTGCTGACCCGCCGCAAGAACACCCCGCTGGACTCCCTGACCCCCCGCGAGCGCGAGACCCTCAAACTCATGGCGGAGGGCCACGACAACGCGACCATCGCCAAGACCCTGGTCGTCACCGAACGCGCCGTCCACAAGCACGTCGGCAATGTCTTCCTGAAGCTGGGCCTGCCGCCGAGCGACAGCGGCCACCGCCGGGTGCTGGCCGTGCTGGCGTATCTGGCGCACACACCTCAGGCATAGCGCGATACGACGATGCCGGGCCCTTCCGACGCGAAGGGCCCGGCATCGTCGTACGAGAATCAGCGCGTCGCCACGAGCTCCGGTGTCCGCTCGGCCGTCGGTGCGGGCAGCTTGCGGTTCAGCTTCTCGCCCTCGACGTCGATGTTCGGGAGCATGAGGTCCAGCCAACGCGGCAGGGACCAGGCCTTGTGGCCCAGCAGGGCGAGGATCGCCGGGACGATCGCCATGCGGACCACGAACGCGTCGAAGAGGACCGCGATCGCCAGCCCGAAGCCGATCATCTTGATCATGGACTCGCCGGCCCCGATGAACCCGGAGAAGACGGCGATCATGATCAGCGCGGCGGCCACCACCACCCGGGCGCTGTGCCGGAACCCGGAGACGATCGCCTGCTTCGGGGCGTCGCCGTGGACGTACGCCTCGCGCATCCGGGAGACGAGGAAGACCTCGTAGTCCATCGCCAGTCCGAAGACGATGCCCACCAGGAAGATCGGCATCATGCTCATGATCGGGCCGGTGGACTCCACGCCCAGCAGTTCGGCGCCGTGGCCCTGCTGGAAGACCGCGACGACCGCGCCGAGGGCGGCGAGCACGGAGAGCAGGAAGCCGAAGGCGGCCTTGAGCGGGACGAGCAGGGAGCGGAAGACCAGCAGCAGGAGCACGATCGCGAGGCCCACCACGACCGCCAGATACGGCAGCAGGGACGCCTGGACCTTCTCGGCGATGTCGATGTTCAGCGCGGTCCGGCCGGTCACCTCGTAGCCGACGCCCGCCTTCGACTCGATGCCCGGCCGTTCGTCGCGGATCGTCTTGACGAGGTCCTGGGTCTTCGTGTCGGTCGGGGCGGTGGAGGGGGTCGCGGAGAAGATCGCGGTGTCGCCGGCCTGGTTGAACCGGGCGGGGGAGACGGAGACGACTCCGTCCGTGGCGGCTATCTCCTTCGAGACGGTGGCCACGGCCGCCTTCGGGTCGTCGGCGCCCTTCGCGTCCACCACGATCGACAGCGGACCGTTGAAGCCGGGCCCGAAGCCCTCGGCCAGGGCGTCGTAGGCGCGGCGCTCGGTGGTGGAGGTGGCCTTCGCCTCGTCGCCCGGCATGCCCAGCTGGAGGTCCAGGACGGGGGTGGCCATGGCGCCCAGGCCGACCACGCCGAGGAGGAGGACGGGCAGGGGGTGGCGTACGACGAGCTTCGCCCAGCGGGAGCCGCCGTTCTCGGTCCTCAGCTGCTTGCGGCGGTGTCGCCGGGAGTTGCGGCGGGCGCCGCGCGAGAGCACGGCGTTCGGCCAGAAGCCCAGCAGTGCCGGGACCAGGGTCAGGCAGATCAGCACGCCGACGAGGACCGCGCCGGCCGCGGCCAGCCCCATCTTGGTGAGCATCGGAATGCCGACGACCCAGAGTCCGGCGAGCGCGATGACGACGGTGAGCCCCGCGAAGACCACCGCGGAACCGGCCGTACCGGCGGCGAGTCCGGCCGCCTCGCGCGGCTCGCGGCCCTTGGCGCGCTCCTCGCGGTAGCGGGACACGACGAACAGGGCGTAGTCGATGCCGCAGGCCAGGCCGAGCATGGTGGCCAGGGTGCCGGTGTTCGCGGACAGGCCCAAGGTCTCGGACAGGGCGAGGATGCCGGTCATGCTGATGCCGACGCCGATGATCGCGGTCAGCAGCGGGAGCCCGGCGGCGGCCAGCGAGCCGAAGGTGATGAGCAGGACCACGGCCGCGATCGCGATGCCGATCGCCTCGGCCGCACCGCCCGCCGAGGGCTTGGTGGCCAGGGCGTCACCGCCGACCTCGACGGTCAGACCGGCGTCCCGGGCCTGGTCGAGGGCGGTTTCGAGGTGGCTCTTGGAGGCGTCGGTCAGGTCGTCGGCCGTGGCGCTGAAGGAGACGGTCGCGTAGGCCGTCGTGCCGTCCTCGCTGACGGCCTGCGCCTGGAACGGGTCGACGGCGGAGGCGACCTGGGAGCCGTCGGCGGCGGAGTGCACGAGTCTCTCGACGGCGGCCTTGTTGTCGGCGGCGGTGACCTTCTCACCGCTCGGCGCGATGAACACGATCCGGGCGCTCGCCCCGTCGGCCGCGGCCCCCGGGAAACGCTCCTCCATCAGGTCGAACGCCTTCTGGGACTCGATGCCGGGCATCGTGAAGCCCTCGTCGGCGGGGGTGGGCGCCTTCGTCGAGGCGAAGCCGACGGCGCCCAGCACCGCCACCCACAACAGGACGACGAACCACCGGAAACGGAAGGACGCGCGGCCCAGGTGAAAAAGGAGAGTAGCCATGCGGAAGACGATTCCGTCGGCCGCTCCCCGTCACGAGGGAGCGCTCACCCGGACCGGGGTGGAGCGGGCTACACCCTCAGCCGACGTTGAGCTCCGTCAACTCGCCCAGCGGCAGTGTGTGCTGGGTCTGGAGGACCTTCGCGCGCAGGTAACGGACGTTGTGGGCGGTGGTGAAGACGCCGGTCGGCACCCGGTCGTGGACGTCGATGCCGAGGTCGCGCAACTGGCCCGCCTTGTCGGGGTTGTTGGAGAGGAGGTCCAGCGAGTCGATCCCCAGGGCCTTCAGCATCTGCGCGGCCGCCGTGTAGTCGCGGTCGTCCTCGGGGAGGCCCAGCGCGGTGTTGGCGGCGTAGGTGTCCAGGCCCTGGTCCTGGAGGGCGTACGCGTCGAGCTTGTTGTAGAGGCCGATGCCGCGGCCCTCCTGGCGCAGGTACAGCAGGACGCCGCCGCGCTCGGCAATCCGCTCGACCGCCTCGCGCAGCTGCGGGCCGCAGTCGCAGCGGGCCGAGCCGAAGACATCGCCGGTGAGGCACTCCGAGTGGAGCCGGACCAGGGGGGTGGGTCCTGGGTCACCGAGGACGACCGCCACGTGCTCCTGGCCGTCGGTCAGGCCGTGGAAGGTGACGAGTTCGGCGTCGACGCTGTAGCCGTCCCCGAAACGCAGCGGGACGCGGACGCGGGAGCGCGGGGTGGCGGCAGGGAAGTCGGTCATGCGGGTACTCCGGTCCGTAGGGTCCGTAGGCATACCTGCTTCAGATTTGAAGCAGGTCTACGAGGGGAGACCCTACCCCATGCTTTAAATTTGAAGCAATGGGTTTGTGAGGTGGCTCATGAGGCCCCGGAGCACGACGATGACGAGCGCCGACGCCACGGCACCTCGTCACCCGTGTCCTCCTGGAGCCCGTCCGCGATCGCTCTGGAGATCTCCTCCAACTGCTCCACCTGCTCCGGAGTGAGCCGGTCGAAGAGGGCGGCGCGGACCGCCTCGACATGTCCCGGCGCCGCCCGCTCCACCTCCGCCATGCCCTCCTCGGTCAGTACGGCGATGCTCCCGCGCTTGTCCCACCGACAGCTCTCGCGCCCGACCAGCCCGTCCTTCTCCAGCCTGGTCACGGCATACGTCAGCCGGGGCCGCGTGATCTTCAGCCCCTCGGCGAGCTCGGTCATGCGCATCCGCCGCTCCGGTGCCTCGGAGAGGTTGGCGAGGATGGAGTAATAGAGGTGGGGCATGCCGGCGTCCTGCTGGAGCTGCCGGTCGAGCGCGTCCTCGAGGAGGTGCGACGCGGCGAGGTACGCGCGCCAGGCGCGCTGCTCCTTCGGAGTGAGCCAGCGAGTCGTCATGCCACCAGTGTAGGTTTGTTTCAAACTTGAACCAAGCCCGCCGCCGTCACAGCTCAGCCCGCCACAGTGAGAGGGACCGCACCGATGTCTCACCCGTACGTCCTCCTCTCCGCGGCCGTCTCCCTCGACGGCTACCTCGACGACACCGGCCCCGACCGCCTGCTCCTCTCCAGCCCGGCCGACTTCGACCGCGTGGACGAGGTCCGCGCCTCGGTCGACGCGATCCTCGTCGGCGCCGGCACGATCCGCGCCGACAACCCCCGCCTGCTGGTCAACTCCCCGCAGCGGCGCGCGGCCCGCGTGGCGGCGGGCAAGCCGGAGTACCCCCTCAAGGTCACGGTCAGCGGCTCGGGCGACCTGGATCCCGACGCGAAGTTCTGGCACACGGGCGGCGACAAGGTCGTCTATACGACGGACAAGGGCGCGGAGCGGGCCCGTACGGCGGGTCTGGCCGCCGACGTGGTCTCCCTGGGCGCCGACCTGGACTGGCCCGGCCTCCTGACGGACCTGTCGGCCCGGGGCGTGCGACGCCTCATGGTCGAGGGCGGCGGCAAGATCCACACCCAGCTCCTCCAGCAGGGCCTGGCGGACGAGCTCCAACTGGTCCTGGCCCCCCTCTTCGTCGGCGACGCGGCCGCCCCCCGCCTCTTCGGCCCCGGCGCCTACCAGGGCGGGCGCCTGCGCCTGGTCGAGTCCCGGCAGATCGAGGACGTCGTCCTCATGCGCTACGAGCCCACCGCACCCGGCGTCCCCGCCGCCGACCGCCACTGGCTCCGCCTCGCCTGCGAACTGGCCGCCCTGTGCCCGCCGTCCCGGACCGCGTTCAGCGTGGGCGCGGTGGTGGTCGCCGCCGACGGCACGGAACTCGCGCGCGGGCACTCCAGGGAGGGTGGCGACTCCGTGGTCCACGCGGAGGAGGCGGCGCTGGCGAAGATCGAGGCGGGGGATCCGAGGCTGGCCTCGGCGACGGTCTACAGCAGTCTGGAGCCGTGCGCCCGGCGGGCCTCGCGCCCCGCGCCCTGTGCCCGGCTGATTCTGGAGGCGGGGGTGCGGCGGGTGGTGACGGCCTGGCGGGAGCCCGACACGTTCGTGGAAGGAGCCGACGGGAGTGGGCTCCTGGCGGCGGCCGGGGTGTCCGTCGTGGTGCTGCCGGAGTTCGAGGAGCAGGCCAAGAGGCCGAACCTTCATCTGCCGGGGTGAGCATCACCGAGCCGTCCGGCGACGGAGGACGAGGCCCGCTCGGACGCCGGGTGACGGACCGATCAGCCCAACATTTCCTGCGCGCCGCTCCCCGGAGGGCGACGCTGCCACCATGAGGTCAGCCCGATTCCGTGCCGCCGTCGCGCTTCTGCTCGCCCCCCTTCTCGCCACCGCCTGTGGGACCACCGACTCCGGTACCCGCACCATGGCCCGTGCACTGCCCCCCGACGCGGCGTTCACCCACCCCGGTGTGCTGGTGAGCGACGCCCAGCTGAATGCCGTACGGGAGAAGGTCACCGCGGGGAAGCAGCCGTGGCTGAAGGCCTACCTCGACATGAGGGACAGCAAGTACGGGGCGTACAAGTACCGGGCCGAGCCGTACGCGAGCGTGGACTGTCCCGGTGGGGAGCACGCCGACCGGCCCGCGCACGGGTGCGTCGAGGAGCGTGAGGACGCGATCGCCGCCTATACACAGGCGCTCCTCTTCCGTGTCACCGGCAAGCAGCAGCATGCCGTCAAGGCGCGGGAGATCATGGACGCCTGGTCGGCGAGGATGCGGAAGCACACCGAGGAGGACGCGGGGCTCCAGACCGGGTGGGCCGGGGCGACCTGGGCGCGGGCCGCGGAGATCGTGCGGCACAGTGCGGGCGCGGGGTGGCCGCAGGACCGGGTCGCGCGGTTCCAGGACATGCTGCGGAGCGCGTATCTGCCCGCCGTCACCCGCAAGGTCCCCGACTACAACGGCAACTGGGACCTCGTCATGACCGACGCGGCCATCGGCATGGCCGTCTTCCTCGACGACCACAAGGCCTTCGACCATGCGCTCCAGCGCTTCCGGGAGCGCGTCCCCGCCTACTTCTACCTGGAGAAGGACGGGCGGGTGCCGCTCACCCCGGCCGGGTCGGGGGTGAACACGCCGACGAAACTGACGACGTACTGGTTCGGGCAGAAGACGTACCAGGACGGCGTCTCCCAGGAGACCTGCCGCAACTTCAAGCACGTCGGCTACTCCATCGCCGCCACCGCTCACATCGCCGAGACCGCCTGGCACCAGGGTGTCGACCTGTACGGCGAGGTCAAGGACCGGCTGAAGTCGGCGCTCGCCTTCCACGCCCGGTACCAGGCCGGCGAGCCCGCGCCCGCGTGGCTGTGCGGCGGGAAGGTGGACCGGAACATGGGACCGGACCTGGAGGTCGCCCTCAACCACCTGGAGAACCGCCTCGACGTCTCCGTCCCGGCCGCCCACAAGCTCGCCGAGGAGACCCGGCCCGCCGGTACCGACAATCTCTTCGTGTCCTGGGAGACCCTGACCCACGCGGGCAACTCCGCCGGCTGAAAACGCAGGTCAGCGGCGCCGAGAACAAACCGTGGTGCTGAGCGTCCCGCGGATGACGTATGCTGGTTTCACCGACGCGGGGTGGAGCAGCTCGGTAGCTCGCTGGGCTCATAACCCAGAGGTCGCAGGTTCAAATCCTGTCCCCGCTACTCACGGCTCAGGGCCGGAGTCCAGTCACTGGACTCCGGCCCTGAGTGTTTCCCCCGGTCGGGCCACACGGCTCGCCGCCCGGTGCCGGTCCGGGAAACCTGGGCATGTGGATCAGGAGGCGGTGGCGGGGCGGCGTATCTCCGCCCTCTTGCGGGCGTTGCCCGCCCTGCTGATCGTCGGTGGCGTCCTCTACGACGTCCTGACCCCTCGGGACTTCACCGCGATCCCCTTCTTCACCGCCGCCCCCCTGGTCGCCGCGCCCCTCTATCCGCTGCTCGGCATCGTCGTCACCGGGGCGGTGGCCCTGATCGCCGCCTTCGCCGTCCATATGCGGTTCGGCTTCCGGCTGGACGCCGACACCCTCACCGAGGCGCTCACCGTGGCGGTGGTCGCCGTGCTGGCCGCCGTCCTCAACCGGGTCGTGCTCCGCGGCGACCAGCGGCTCGCCTCCCAGCGCCAGATCGCCGAGGCCGCCCAGCGGGCGGTGCTGCCCGAGCCCGACGACCGGATCGGCGGGTTCGACATCGCGGTGCGGTACGAGGCGGCGCAGAAGGACGCCTTCATCGGCGGGGACCTGTACGCGGTGCAGGACAGTCCGTACGGGGTGCGGCTGGTGGTGGGGGACGTGCGCGGGAAGGGCATGGGGGCGGTGGCCGCGGTCGCCGTCGTCATCGGGGCGTTCCGGGAGGCCGCCGAGCAGGAGCCGACGCTGGAGGCGGTCGCGCGGCGGCTGGAGCGGGCGCTGGCGCGCGAGGGCAGGCGGCGCGAGGGGCACGACGCCATCGAGGGGTTCACCACCGTCGTTCTTGCCGAACTGCCGCACGGCGACGGGGTCGTACGGGTCCTCAACCGCGGCCATCCGCCGCCGTTGCTGCTGTGCCCCGACGGCACCGTGCGGGCGCTGCCCGCCGCCGAGCCCGCGTTGCCGCTGGGCATGGGCGAGCTGGGGAGCTGGCCCGACCGCGCGGAGGAGGCGGCCTTCCCGGGCGGGGCCACGCTGTTGCTGTACACCGACGGGCTGTCCGAGGCGCGGGACCGGTACGGGGAGTTCTACGATCCGGCGGCGCGGCTCGCGGGACGCGCCTTCCGAGTCCCCGGGGCGCTGCTGTCCGCGCTCGCCATGGAGGTGCGCCGGCACACGGGGGGCGGCATGACGGACGACATGGCGCTGCTCGCCGTACGACGGCCGTGACCTCAGGGGGGCTTTATCACGTGGGGTGATCGGGCGAGCGCCCTCCGCATAACAACTGACATACAGTCAATACCTGTGAGTTTACTGGAGCGCGGTCAACTCGCCCGTTTTTCACCGCTCATGGACCCGTACGTCCAGCGGAAAAAGGTTAATGATCAAGCGGAACAGCTTGGAATCCATGGTCCGGGTCTATTAACGTTCGATAACGCAGCGCGGTCGTCCCAGCCGTCACAAGAGACGGCTCCGTGCTCACGCGCTTAATCCCGCAAGGGAGCCGGGGAACCACCACCCTGGGGTGAATCGCGCGAATGCCGCCGTGAACTCACGGCCGGTATACGCGCGTAGGAGACCTTCCTGCTCCGAACCCGTCAGCTAACCCGGTAGGCGAGAAGGAAGGAAAGGAGCACGCCCACGTGGCGTCAAACCGGCCTGCCCCCGAGGCCCCGTACGTGCCGAGCCAGCGCAGCACCACCGATGTCTTCGGCTACGGCAGCTACCACCACGACGAGGGCCCGCGCGAGGAGTGGAATCCCACCGAGGAGTCCATCCGACCGGCACGCGGCAAGCACCGGGTCGCCAAGCAGCGCAGCGGGGGATTCGCCCGCAGCTCCACCGTCCTGGGCGTCGGTGTCATAGCCGCCGTCGGCGGGGCCGGCATGGCCAGCGCCAACACCGGCAAGCCGCCGGTCTCCATCTCGATGCCCGACCTTCCGTTCGTGTCGGGCGAGGAGGAGGCGCCGCAGGGTTCGGCCACCGCGCTCAGCGACCTCGCCGCGGCCCCCACGGCCGCCACCACCACGGCCGTCGCGGACAAGGCCGAGACCACCGTCTCCGACGCCGGCGAGACGCTGCGCAACCGGATCATGGCGCAGGCCGAGAGCCAGCAGACGCAGGTCGACAACAAGACGCAGCTCGCCACCCAGACCGCCGCCGCCGACGAGGCCGCCAAGGCCGAGGCCGCCGCGCTGAAGAAGGCCGCGGACGACGCCGCCGAGGCGAAGAAGAAGGCGGAGGCGGACGCCGAGAAGGCCGCCGAGGCAAAGCGTCTCGCCGAGCTGGCGAAGCAGTACACGCTGCCGACCTCCTCGTACACGATCACCTCGACCTTCGGTCAGGCCGGCTCCCTGTGGTCCTCCGGGTACCACACGGGCCTCGACTTCGCCGCTCCCACGGGCACGCTCATCAAGGCGATCCACAGCGGCACCATCACGCAGGCCGGCTGGGACGGTTCGTACGGCTACAAGACCGTCCTGACCCTCGACGACGGCACCGAGCTGTGGTTCGCCCACCAGTCGTCGATCAGCGTCAGCGTCGGCCAGAAGGTCAACACCGGTGATGTGATCGGGCGCGTGGGTGCGACCGGCAACGTCACGGGCGCGCATCTGCACCTCGAGGTCCACTCGGGCGGTGCGTCCACCGGGATCGACCCGATGGCGTGGCTGCGGAGCAAGGGGCTCACCCCCTGAGGGTTCTTGATCCACCGGCGGCCCTGACGCACACCCCCCGACGTCAGGGCCGCCGGTTTTTGTGTCACCAGTTCTGGAACGCCTGCCTCCGCTTGTTTACGGGAACTTTGCGGCTGTTCCGGAAGAGCGGTCTCCGCATCGGCGTTGACCTCGTACATGACTTCTCTTCGCAAGCTGGGCACGTCCGACCTCGAGGTCTTCCCGCTCTCCCTCGGCGGCAACGTCTTCGGCTGGACCGCCGACGAGACGCAGTCCTTCGCCGTACTCGACGCCTACGCGGCCGCGGGCGGCAACTTCGTCGACACGGCGGACTCGTACTCCGCGTGGATCGACGGCAACGTCGGCGGTGAGTCCGAGACCATCATCGGCAAGTGGGTCAAGGCGCGCGGCAACCGCGACGACATCGTGATCGCCACGAAGGTCAGCCAGCACCCCGACTTCCCGGGCCTGACGGCCGCGAACATCAAGGCGGCCGCGGACGCCTCCCTGCGCCGCCTCGGCACCGACCACATAGACCTCTACTACACCCACTTCGACAAGGTGGAAGTGCCGGTCGAGGAGATCATCGGCGCGCTCGACGAGCTGGTGAAGGCGGGCAAGGTGCGGCACATCGCCGCGTCCAACATCTCCGCCGAGCGCCTGGAGGCGTCCCTCGCCTTCTCCGAGCGCGAGGGACTGGCCCGGTACGTGGCGCTCCAGCCGCACTACAACCTGGTCTCGCGCGAGACGTACGAGGGCGAGCTCCAGGACCTGGCCGAACGGACCGGACTGGCCGCCGTCCCGTACTTCGCGCTGGCCTCCGGGTTCCTCACCGGCAAGTACCGCGACGGTGAGGTGGTGGAGGGCGCCCGCGCCGCCGCCGGCGCCGGCAAGCACCTGGAGACGGAGCGCGGCCGCAAGGTCCTCGCCGCCCTCGACGACATCGCCGAGGCCCACCGGGTGCCGGTGGCGACCGTGGCCCTGGCGTGGCTGGCGTCCCAGCCGACCGTGGCGGCACCCATCGCGTCCGCACGGACGGCGGAGCAGCTTCCGGCGCTGGTGAAGGTGGCGGAGGTCCGGCTGACGGAGGACGAGGTCACGCGGCTGACGGAGGCGTCGGCCTAGTCTTCGCGGTCCGGCGGTGCGTTTCGGTCTCGGGCCTTACGTTTGGTACGGGTTGTAGCTCGGATACTGCACCGCCGGGTACCCGTGCACGGGCCAGTGTGTCGGCGGGATCATGACCGGGATCGGTGGTGCCGTCATCCGGGCCGCGTGGTCCAGGGCCGGGCGCGCCGCCTCCCGACGTACCCACAACTCGTGCAGCAGTTCTCGCTCCCGTACGACGAAGTCGGCGCCGGCCCGGCCGCGGCGCCCCCGGTGACGGAGGAACGCCAAGGACGTCGCGTACGCCTCGTACTGCGCCACCGCCCGCGCCGCCCGCTTCCCGGCGTGGGCGCGGGCGTACTGGCGGGCGATCCGGCGGGCCCGCATCGAGCCGAGGGCGAAGGGTTCGGCGGGGGTGAGCCAGCCGGCGACGGCGTAGGCGGGCAGTTCCTCGCGCACGGTGCGCAGTTCGCGCTGGCGGGTCCAGATGACGAGCCAGGTCAGCAGGCCGAACGCGGGGACCATGAAGGCCGCGTACACGGCGAAGAAGCCGTACTCGCCGAAGGTCGAGGAGCCGTTCCAGACGGCGTGCATACCCATCGCGAGCAGCAGGCCGGAGAGCGGCAGCAGCACGCGCCGTAGGTGATGGCGGTCCGCCGACAGTGCCGCGATGCCGAAGCCGATGCCGGTGAGGACCGTGAACAGCGGGTGCGCGAACGGCGACATGATGACGCGGACGAAGAACGTGGCCGCGGTGACGGAGGCGATGCCGCTGTCGCCGCTGAGCTGGTCGGTGCCGAAGGCGGTGCCGAGATAGAGGATGTTCTCGGTGAAGGCGAAACCGGTGGCGGTGACCCCGGCTATCACCACGCCGTCGACGATCCCGGTGAAGTCCCGTCTGCGGAAGAGGAAGACGAGCAGAACGGCCGCGGCCTTGGCGGTCTCCTCGACGACGGGCGCTATCACGGTCGCGCCGAGGGTGTCGGCGCTGGACGGATCCGCGGTCGCCGTCGCTATCCATCTGGTCGCGAAGCTGTTGGCGACGATCGCTATCAGCGCCGCCGCGCAGGCGCCCCAGGAGAACGCGAACAGCAGATTGCGCCAGGGGCCCGGCTCGACCCGGTCGAGCCAGCGGAAGGCGGCTATCAGCAGCGGCACGGGCAGGATCGCGAGCCCGAGCCCGACCAGGAAGCCCTCGGTGCCGGTCTGTTCGCGCACCAGGGCGAGGATGACGAGCCCGGAGAGCGCCAGCAGGGTGATGAGCGCGCCGTAGCGGACCCACTTGCGCTGCCACCAGTGCGCGTGCCGGAGCGCACCGCCGCCGGGGGGACCGGTGGGCTGCGTCGGGTACGGGGGAAAGGTGGCCACGGCATTGACCCTAACGAGTCAGGGGCGCCGCCCGCAGGTGGGCGAGGTGGTCTCGGGCGCCGGTGGGGGGTGGTCGTCGTGCGGTTCCTGCTCCCGCCCTTACTGCTGTCCTTACCGCTGTACGCGGCGGAACAACAGGTCGTTCACGACATGTCCCTTTTCCAGTCCCTGGCCCTCGAAACGGGTCAGCGGACGGTAGTCCGGACGCGGCGCAAAACCGCCGTCGGCCTGTGTGTTCTCGAAGTCCGGGTGCGCCGTGAGCACCTCGAGCATCTGTTCGGCGTACGGCTCCCAGTCGGTGGCACAGTGCACCACGGCCCCCGGCTTCAGCCGGGTCGCGGCGAGGCCGAGGAACTCCGGCTGGATCAGCCGCCGCTTGTGGTGCCGCTTCTTGGGCCAGGGGTCGGGGAAGTAGACGCGCAGCCCGTCCAACGAGTCCGGGGCCAGCATCTCGCGCAGCAGGATGATGGCGTCGCCGTTGCCGACGCGGACGTTGGAGAGCCCGCTCTGGTCGGCGAGGTTGAGCAGGTTGCCCTGACCGGGGGTGTGCACGTCGACGGCGAGGATGTTGGTGCCGGGGTCGGAACCCGCCATCCGCACGGTGGCCTCGCCCATCCCGAACCCGATCTCGAGCACGACGGGGTTGTCGTTCCCGAACAGTTCGGCCAGGTCGAAGACCTGCTGCCCGTCGATGTCCAGCCCCCACTTGGGCCACAGCCGCTGCAACGCGTCGGCCTGCCCCGCCGTCACCCGACTGCGCCGCGGCTGAAAACTCCGGATCCGCCGCTCGAAGTGCGACCCGGCAGGATCGGCTTTGGGCCCGTCGGGAAAGCGGGGCTCGCCCTTGGACCGGGTGTGCCGGACGGGCACACCGGGGGTGTGGGCGGACTGGGACGCGTCGGGAGCGTTGCGGGAGTCAGACACAGTGAGGTCGATTTTACGGGGACGAGGGCGAGCACATCCCGAGGGACGCCGGTCCAGGCAATCTCAGCCCGTCCGGCGTCTGAGGACGAGGCCCTCTCGGGTCGATCGGGGTCTGGGGCGGAGCCCCAGTGGGGTCGAAGGGGCGGAGCCCCTGGGGATAGGACGGGTAGGGGCGGCGGGGGCGAGAACCCCCGCACCGCGACCACCCCGCACCGTCACACGGCCCCCAGCGCAGCCAACGCCCTCCTCGCCACCTCCCGCCCGATCGGCAGCGAGGCGGTCGCAGCCGGAGAGGGCGCGTTCAGCACATGCACGGTCCGCGGCCCCTCCTTGATCAGGAAGTCGTCGACAAGCGTCCCGTCCCGCAGCACCGCCTGCGCCCGCACCCCCGCGGCCGACGGCACCAGATCACTGTCCTCGACCGCCGGCAGCAGCCTGCGCACCGCATCCGCGAACGCCGCCCTGGACACCGACCGCCGCAGCTCACCCGCCCCGTACCGCCAGTGCCGCCGCGCTATCCGCCACGACCCCGGCCAGGCCAGCGTCGCAGCCAGCTCCCGAGGACGTACGACCCCCCACCCGTACCCCTCCCGGGCCAGCGCCGGCACCGCGTTGGGCCCGATGTGGACGCCGCCGTCGATCCCGCGCGTGAGATGCACGCCGAGGAACGGGAACGCCGGATCGGGCACCGGATACACCAGCCCCTTCACCAGCTCGGGGCGCGCCAGCGTGAAGTACTCACCCCGGAACGGCACGATCCGCATCCCGGGATCGTCCCCGGTCAGCCGCGCCACCTCGTCGCAGTGCAGCCCGGCGCAGTTCACCAGCGCCCGCGCCCGCACGATGTCCCCGTCGGCCGTCCGCACGGCCACCCCGAGCTCCGGCCGCCGGTCGATGCGGACGACCCGGGCGCCGTACCGGATGTCCGCCCCCGAGGCGTCCGCCAGCTGCCGGGCGACCCCCACGAAGTCGCAGATCCCGGTCGTCCCGACGTGTATGGCCGCGAGGCCACGCACCTCCGGCTCGTACTCCGTGATCTGCGCGGGCCCCAGCTCGCGCACCGGAATCCCGTTCTCCCGCCCCCGCTGGACCAGTGCGTGCAGCCGGGGCAGCTCCGCCTGCTCGGTGGCGACGATCAGCTTGCCGGTGACGGCGTGCGCGATCCCGTACTCCGCGCAGAACTTCACCATCTCGGCCGCGCCCCTGACGGCGTACCGCGCCTTCAGCGACCCCGGCCGGTAGTAGATCCCGCTGTGGATGACCCCGCTGTTCCGCCCGGTCTGATGCCGGGCCGGCCCCTGCTCCTTCTCCAGCACGGTCACGCGCGTCCCCGGCGCGGCCCGAGTGATCGCATACGCGGTCGACAACCCGACGATCCCGCCCCCGATGACGAGCACGTCACAGTCGTAAGCGACCTCCGCCCGCACCTGCACCACCTCCCGCTTTAGATAGTGCACTGCGCCACTGACAGTGCCTTCAAACGCGGGGATGCGGGCGGACCCACTCCTACCTAGGCCGGAGCCATCAGCAAAGGCCGTGCGCGCTCCCGCAGCTCCACCACGCGCGGCTCGTCACCGTACGGCTCCAGCCGATGGAGCAGGTCCTTGACGTACTCGGTGGTGCGAGCCGACGAGATACGCCCCGCGACCTCCACCGCCCGCACCCCCTGTTCGCACGCCGCGTCGAGATTGCCCGACTCCAGTTCCGCGACCGCGGAGACGACCAGCCGCAGCCCGTGCGACCGGACGAACTCCTCCGTCGGCTTCGACAGGGCCTGTTCGGTGAAGCGCCGCACCTGGCGAGGCGCCTTCAGATCGCGGTAGCACTCCGCGGCGTCCGCGGCGAACCGGTCGTAGGAGTAGAAGCCCAGCCACGAGGGATCCTGGTCCCCGTCCCGGGACCGCTCCAGCCACCCCTCCGCCGCCTTCAGCGCCGCCCCCGCCGCCTGCGCGTCACCCGCACGCGCGTGCGCACGCGCCTCGACGAGCCGGAAGAAGCTCATGGTGCGGGCGGTCGCCAGGCCCCGGTTCCGCTCCAGCGCGGCCTGCGCGAGATCCACGCCCTCGTCGCCGAACCCGCGGTAGGTCGCCTGCAGGGACATCGACGCCAGCACATACCCACCGAGGGGTACGTCGGCTGCCGCGCGGGCCAGTCGCAGCGCCTGGATGTAGTACCTCTGCGCGGCCTCCTGCTGACCGGTGTCGAAGGCCATCCAGCCCGCGAGACGGGTCAGTTCGGCGGAGGCGCCGAACAACGCCCGGCCCACCTCGTCGGAGTACGAGCCGAGCAGCAGCGGTGCCGCCTCCACCCGTAAGCACTCCGGCACCATGGACGAACGCCAGTCGCCGCCTCCGTACTTGGAGTCCCAGCGCCTGGCGTCCTCGGCGGCCTCCCGCAGCTTCTGCACATCGCTGTGGCCGACTTTGAGCGGTGCGCCCGAGGCCTCTGCGGAGTTCATCTCGCGGGCGACCGAACTGTCGGCCGGGGTTATCAGCCACCGTGAGGCAGGCGTTGCGTATGCGCTTACTGCGAACGATCCGGCCAGCGACTGCCAGATGCCACCGGCGCCCGAGCGGCGGCCGGCGAGGTCGAGCCGGTACAGTTCCGTCGCCGAGCGGACGGCCTGTCCGACGTCCCTGGGGAAGGCGAGGCCCACTTCGGGCGCGGGATCCGCGTCCGCCAGACCGATCTCGTGGAGCGGTACCGGGCGGCCGAGCTTCTGGCCGATCGCGGCGGCGATGAGGTGCGGCGCGGCGCCCTGCGGCACCATGCCCTTGGACACCCAGCGCGCCACCGAGGTCTTGTCGTAGCGAAGAGTCAACCCGCGTTGAGAGCCAAGATCGTTGACGCGTCGCGCGAGCCCTGCGTTGCTGATTCCCGCGAGGGCGAGAACGGCGCCGAGTTTTTCGTTCGGCCCGCGTTGCTCCCTGGACATGAGCCACCCCTCGACACAGACGGCTGCCGCGCTGGCATAACCACGCGGCATTCGTAAACCCAGCGTAGTTCGCCGCATCCCATGCGTTAAGAGGCATTGTTCCGGATGGCGGGATTGTGGTCCGTACGCACGTACGGGCTCCCTACGCACCGTCGCGGCGTGCCCCCGTTGTGTGGCCGTGCGCCCGTGTGTGCGCTCTTCTCCGGCCATCGGGGGAGCGGTTCCATGGATCGTGCGTGGGTCGGCCCGCTGTACTGGATCCAGTGGGCTGGGGGATTCCGCCACCTCCATCCCCGCGGGTGGCGGAACGGTCCGGGGGGCGAACTCCGTTCCCCGGACTGCGCGTTACCGATGCGGTGCGCAGAGCCTGTACGGAGCGTGCGCGAGCCTGTCCCCGCTCCGCCAACTTGGCTGAAAATAGACCCCGCATCTCCAGGGCAATTACCGCTCCTACCATGGAAATTGACGGCGCGAAGGGCGTCTTGGGGGAGCGTATCGGGGGCGCATTCGCGCCGCAGTCGCCTTGCCCTGTACGGGCGTTCGCTTCTTCACGGGTATGTGTACAGGGGCGCATTCGACGGAGCTCAAGCGGCGCCACCGCCTCTCCGGTGCGCCTCCTTCATGGCAGCATGGGGAACCGGTTCGTACGGTGCACTGGTTGTCCACAGCCTGTGGAGGCGTCGATGCGGTGGTTGGTGGGGTGGAGCAGCACCGCAGCGGGAGCAGCCGTGACCGGCTCCGCGGGGGCGACCGGAGGCGACGGCGAGACCGTGCATCCGGTGGGTTCCCACTTGCTATGGGGCGACCCTGATCCGCTGTGGGCGGTCGGTGACTGGCGTCCCGACGAGGTGCGGGTGGTCAAGGCCGACGCGCAGAATCGAATCGCCGTCCTCGGTACCTGCGGGGCGACGGACGAACAGTTGCGGGTCGGTCTCTTCGCCGCGCGCGGAGGCGCCCTTCGGCATCTGACGGCCTGGTCCGGCAGTTACACGGCCGTCGTCCAGGTGGGCCGCCGGATCACCGTCTGCGGCGATCTCGCGGGCGCCCGTCCGGTGTTCTACACCCCCTGGGCCGGCGGCACCGCCTATGCGACGGCGGCGCTTCCGCTGGCCGACCTCATCGAGGCCAACCTCGACTTCGGACATCTGGCGGCCCTCCTGGCGGCCCCCGACGTCCCGGCCGCGCTGCACGACTCCACTCCGTACGACGGCGTACGGCGCATTCCGCCGGGGCATGCGCTGATCCTGCGCAACGGGGCGCGCGAGATCGCCGGGTACGAGGCGGTCGCCTCCCTCGCGGTGGCGGCACCCTCGGCCGACCCGGACAGCGCGGTGGACGCGGTGCGGGACGCGCTGGTGGAGGCGGTACGCGCGCGTCTGTCGGCGCCTCGGCACGTGCCCGGCGCCGACATAGACCCGGGCCCGGTCCCGGGGATGGGCCCCGCCGAACGTCGTGCCGCGCGCGGGATGCCGGTCCCGGGAATCGGGGCGGACCTGTCGGGCGGGCCGGCGTCGGGAACGCTGGCGCTGCTGGCCGCCGGCCTGCCGGGCATGCCGGGGACGGTGCTGGGGCACGGCACGGGAGCGGGCGAGCGACTGCTGGCGGTCACCTTCAACGACCTGGCGGTGCGCGGCCGGGAGGCCGAGGTGGAGCGGGCGGGCTCGCTGGCCGCCAACCCGCGGCTGCACCACGTGGTGGTGGCCGGCGGCGAGGAGACACTGCCGTACGCCGACCTGGACGGCCCGCTGACCGACGAGCCGAGCCCGTCCCTGGTGACGGCGGCCCGCCACCGCGCGCGCCTGGCGGCGGGCAGCGCGGACCACTTCACGGGATACGGCGCCCGTCAGGTCCTGGACGCGCACCCGGCCCGCCTGGCCGACCTCCTGATGGACCGCAAGCGACGCCATCTGGTCCGCCCGGTGGCGGCGCTGGCGAAGGCGGACGGCTCGGTGATGGTCCCCGCGCGCGTGTACGGAGCGGCACGCCGACTCGCCCGTACGCCGTACCGGACGGGCCTGGAGGTCCTCGCCGACCGGCTGATGGCCCGCCGCTTCGACGAGCCGGGGGGTGCCGTCGGGGCGTCACTGGCCGCCCTCGCCTGGGCCAGACCCGGCCCCGCGGCACGCTGGCTGACGGGGGAGGCGCTCGCTGAAGTATCGGTTCGCCTCCAGGGTGCGACGAGCCGCTCCGGGGTCGGCCCGGGCCAACGTCCCGGCGACTACCGCGCGCGTGCGGCACTGGCGAGGACCGCCGCCGATGTGCGCATCCTGGAGCAGGCCGCCGAGATCCGCTTCCAACGCCTGCACGCCCCGTTCCTCGACAACCAGGTCGTCCGAGCCTGCCGGGCCCTCCCGGAGGCGTTGCGGGTCCAACCGGGCGCGCGCGCCGCGATCTTGCGCACGGTCCTCCAGGGCGCGGGCATCACCGACCTCCCGCCCGGCTGGGGCGCACCGTCCCACGCCTCGGCGGCGGTGGCCGCCCGCACCGGCCTTCGCGTGGCGGCGGACTCCCTGATGTCCCTGTTCGGCACGCCCCTGCTCGCCGAGGCGGGCCTGGTGGAGGCAAGGGTCGTCCGCAAGGCGCTCCGCGCGGCGGCAGAGGGCGAACCCCTCCCCCTGGACGGCTTGGCAGACCTGGTCTCCCTGGAACTCTGGCTCCGCCGCCTACTGGCCCGCCGCGGCACCTGCTGGACAGGAACCCCGGCACGCGCACGCGCGGTACCGGCGGGGATCACACCCCAGAGGGGGGCATTGGGCGCGGGGGCTACGGCACGGAGGGGCTAGGGCGAGCGGCTCGATGCCGGCCGACCAGTCCGGCGTACGAGGACGAGAACGCACCGTCCCGATCCCCCGCCCACCCGCTGGGGGCTTCGTCTCACCGTGCGGGTCTGTGTCCTTCAGCCCGTCCGGCGTACGAGGACGAGAACGCACCGTCCCGAACCCCCGCCCACCCGCTGGGGGCTTCGCCTCACCGTGCGGGTCTGTGTCCTTCAGCCCGTCCGGCGTGCGAGGACGAGGGCGCGCCGTCCCGATCCCCCGCCCACCCGCTGGGGGCTTCGCCTCTCGACGCCGGTCCGTGCAACTCAGCCCGTCCGGCGTTTGAGGACGAGGTCCTTTCGGGGCCGACAGCGGGGGTCCGCGCGCTACGGTTTCCGGCCGACGCCTCCGTAGATGTACGTCGGCTCAGGCGATGTGCCTGAGTCAGGGCGCCACAGGGGGCAGGAGACGATGC